>DATNLN010000133.1:0-4938 GCA_035602855.1 Candidatus Acidiferrales bacterium | reverse complement strand
CGCCTGATCCCCGACCCGACCCCCAATCCCGCGGAGTACACTGGACGCTGGTTCCGCGACGCCAAGGAGCTGGCCGACTTCCGCGCGATTGGGGCTTTGCTGGTTTACGGAAGTAAGTAGGAAGGAAAAGACCTGTACCTTTCGCCGTTTGACTCGCGCGATTCCCATCGCTATACTCGCCGAGTTTGCGGGGTCCGGGAGACGTGATGGGGGTTCTCGACAACCGCTTCGAACGCAGTTACGTCCTTTCCACCGTTGATTACGTTTTTAATTGGGCCCGCAAAAGCGCCATCTGGCCGCTCACCTTCGGACTTGCCTGCTGCGCCATCGAAATGATCGCTTCCACCACTTCGCGCTTCGATATCGCGCGATTCGGCGCTGAAGTGTTTCGTCCTTCGCCGCGCCAAGCGGACTTGATGATTGTCGCCGGCACGGTGACGCTGAAAATGTCTCCGGTGCTGAAGCGCGTGTGGGATCAGATGCCAGACCCGAAGTGGTGCATCTCGATGGGCGCCTGCTCCAGCGTCGGCGGCCCCTTCAACGTCTATTCCGTGCTGCAGGGCGTGGACCGCATCGTGCCGGTGGACGTATACGTGATTGGATGTCCGCCGCGGCCCGAAGGCCTGTTCTACGCGCTGCTGAAGTTGCAGGACAAGATTGACCAGATGTCCCTGGCGAAGCGTCCCACGGCGGTGCGCTTGAAGCCGGAAATGGTCGAAGGATTCAAGGAAGGCGTGATGGTCGCCCAATCGCCAGCGCCTCGGTAGAGTATTAAGAACTGCGAGCGGCGGACCTCATTGCTGAAAAATCGTCGCCTAACAGCCGGCTTGGAGAAGAGGACGCGATGCCATTTCTGCGGACAGCGAAGAAGGACGAAATACCTCCCGGAACGATCCGCGAATTCGACATAGACGGCAAGAACATCGCGCTAGCCAATGTCGAAGGTAAGCTCTTTGCAATCAATAATGTATGCCTGCATCGCGGCGGTCCGCTGGGGGAAGGTGAGCTCGAAGGGCAGGTGGTCGTATGTCCGTGGCACGGTTGGAAATACGACGTAACCACGGGCAAACTGACCACCAATCCGACGGTGGGCGTACAGTGCTACGCGGTCGAGATCCGCGGGGACGATATCTACGTAGACTTCAGTTAACAATAGAGTTAGTCGCAATTTTACATTCCGCGCGGAAACTTATTGGCCTCTCTAACATCGCCGTCAAAATTCCCACTACAAAGTTCGCAATTTTTCGCCTCTTCCGTGTATAGTTCGCCCGACACTTTTTGACGGATGACGCAACCTCCCCACAAACCAAGGCGCTGGCTGCTGGCCGTAGACCCGCGCGTCTACCACTGGGACACCCTTTTCGTGAAGGGCAAGGAAATGTGGCGCCACGCCGGCCATCGTCCCGACGCGATTCGCCAACTCAAGCAGATTCACAAAGGCGACCGCGCGCTGGCCTATCACGGCAAGCCCGAACACGCGCTATACGCCTTGGCGGAAGTGAGCCGCGATCCGTATCCCGATCCGCACGAAAACGACCCGAAGAAAATGGTGATGGACTTGCGCGCCATCGAGCGACTGCCGCGCCAGGTGACGCTCGCCGAACTGCGCGAAAATAGATTGCTGCGCAAGATCAAGTTCCTCAAGAATACGCGCCTCACCGTGTGCCCGCTCACCGACGAAGAGTATTCCGAAATTCTGCGCATGGCGGGCATCGTCGCTTCCCCTGGCATCCCGTTACCCTGAACCTGCCGCGGCGGACGATGGACTTGCCTCAGAAATCAGAACGCGAAGCTCGAAAAACTTTTCGCGAAACGATGTTTAGCCGCGATAGCATTCGCTGCAGGAGGCTGATCTAATGCAGAAACGGTCCGTCATTTTCGCGAGCGCCTCTCTAGCCTGTGTGTTTTTACTATGTGGCTTCGTGCGCTTGCGTGCGGCGTCTCGCTTACTGCCAGCGCCACAGAGTAAAAAATCAGTTTCGCCGCAGGCCTGGTTGCGCGGCGTTTCCGACGGCAGCACGCGCGTGGTGGACATGACCTACGCGCTCAACGCCCAGTTGCCCGCCTGGCCCGGAGACGGCCGCGCCTTCGAAGCCAAGGTAGAGGCGACGCCGGAAAAGGACGGCTATTTCGCGCGCAGTTTCTGGACGCTGGAACATTACGGCACGCACATGGACGCGCCCGCGCACTTTCCTCCCGGGAAGGAATTCCTGGATCAAATTCCCGTCACGCATTTGTTCGCGCCCGCGGTAGTGATTGATGTGCGCGAAGAGGCCGGCAAAGATCCCGATTATCGCCTGCGGGTCATGCGCGTGGAAAAGTGGGAAGCGCTGCACGGGCGCATTCCCACGGGAGCAGTCGTCCTGCTGCGCACCGGATGGGCTTCGCGTTGGCCGGACCAGGCGCGCTACCGCAACATGGACTCGGCCGGCGTGATGCACTTCCCAGGATTTTCAGTTGAGGCTGCGAAGCTTCTGATCGAACGCGGCGCCGTGGCCCTGGGAATTGATACGCTCAGCATCGACTACGGCCCGTCGAAAGATTTCGAAGTCCATCGCGTCACACTACCGGCCGGCCTGTACCAACTGGAAAACCTCGCAAACATGGACCAATTGCCCGAAGCCGGCGCATTCCTGATTTCGGCACCCATCAAACTCGAAGGCGGCTCCGGCGGGCCCGTGCGCGTTTTCGCGATCCTCCCCGCGAAATAACTAACGCGGCTTTCGCACCACCGCGCCGTTCTTCATTACGAAATCAACTTTGCGCAGCGATTCGATGTCCTCGAGCGGGCTGGACGGCATGGCGATAATATCCGCGAACAGGCCGACAGCGATCGCGCCGCGTTCCTTCTGAATTCGCAGCAGCTCCGCGTCGTTCGTCGTCATGCTCTTCAGAATTTCCGCGTTCGGCACGCCCGCCGCGCGCCACACGGCCAGATAGTCCCAAGTCATTTGCGCGCGGTTTTCGTCCTTGTAATCGGTAACAATATCGGTAGAGAAGGCAAGCTTCACGCCGACTTTATAGGCGCGCTGCAGCCGGTCAATAATCGCGGCGGCTATTTTTTCGCCGCCCGCGAATTCGCCCGCTTCAAAATGCACGGCTGGGAAGTCCGTGCTGGAGAGAAAAATTCCCTTTTCTTTCATCCGCCGTAGCTGATCGTCGGTCAGAAAGAATCCATGTTCGATGGAATCCACGTTCCCTGCGATTACGTTGTCCGCCGCTTCGCCGCCCAGCACGTGCACGGCCACCGGACGACCTGCGTGGTGGGCTTCATCCACGGCGGCGCGGATTTCCTCCAACGAATAATGATAATCGCTGTTGTCTGCGACCAGCTTGATCAAGTCGGCACCGTAAAAAATATTTTCGCGCACGGCTTTGCGGATTTCCTCCGGGTTATCCGCGTCGTAATATTCAAAGCGCCAGAACGGGCCGATCTCCTGCGGAATGCCGCGGCTTTGTCCTCCGTAGGGCGCGATAATTTTGCCGGCCGTTTGCACCGTAGGGCCCACGAACCATCCCGCGTCAATCGCCTTGCGCAAGTCCACGGCGGCGAAATTGGCGTCGTTGCCCACGTCGCGCACGGTGGTGATCCCAGCATTCAGCAGAATCTGCGACTCGTACAGTCCGCGTAGCGCGCGTTGGCCCGTGGCTTCCACCAAATAGTTATGATCGAGCTCCCGAAAATATTTCACGCTCTGCGTCACATGCGTGTGCGCATCCATCACCCCGGGCATCACCCATTCATTCGAAAGATCCAGGACAGCAGTGTCCTTGGGGATCGCGACGTTCGCGCCGACCTCCACAATTTTTTTGTCCTTCACCAGAATAATTTGATTTTTTGCAACCACACCAGTCGCGGGATCGATCAGGTTCCCGGCGCGAATGGCGACCGTCTGCGCCCCGGCGGGAATCGCCAGCAGCAAGCAAGCCGCGAGCACCCATTTAGGCATTTTTCCTTCCTCCCTTTCTGTCCTTGCGGAAGCCGCGGGAGTTTAACATATTCGGCTCGCCTCGCTGGACGAACACAGTCGCGGCGCGAGACTATTCCTGGACTGTGTTACCTTTCTTGTGAGGCTCGGAATGCCAGAACTGCCCGAAGTCGAAACGGTAGCGCGCGGATTGCGTGAAGTTCTGCCCGGCCGGCGAGTGCTGAGCGTGCGCCTAGGGAAGACAGATTTCATTGACGATCCCGCGGCGCTGGAACAGGATTTGCCGGGCGGCACATTCGCGCGCATCCGTCGCCTGGGAAAATACCTGGTTTTGGACCTGGAGCCGCGAAAAACTCCCGCCGAAGAAAGTTCGCTGCTGATTCACCTCGGCATGACCGGCAAAATCAGCGTCTGCCCGCCGCAGACGCCCGTCGAGTTGCACACCCACGTATTCCTCGCTCTCGATGATGGCCGCGAGCTTCGTTACAACGATGTTCGCAGATTCGGACGCATGGCGCTGCTCGCGAATGGCGCGCACGAACGCGTCCTCGGCGGCTTGGGCCTCGAGCCGCTGGAAATCACAGCAGCCGAATTTCGCACGCGGATTCAAGCGCGCAAATCGCGCATCAAGGCTGTCCTGCTCAACCAGGCCGTGGTGCGCGGAATTGGCAACATCTATGCCGATGAAAGCCTGTGGCGCGCGAAAATCCATCCGGAAAAAATCGGCACCCAGCTGAAAGACGACGAACTACGTCGCCTGCATCGCGCCGTACAGCACATTTTGCGCGAAGCGATCCGCCTGCGCGGCTCTTCCATTTCGGATTATGTGGACCTGGACGGTGGGCGCGGAGAATTTCAACAGAAACATCGCGCCTACCAGCACGACGGCAAGAAGTGTTTTCGCTGCGGCACGATCATCCGCCGCATTATCGTCGCGGGCCGCAGCAGCCATTTCTGCCCGCAATGCTAGCCCGCGCCACCCAAACCAAGAAAGCCGCGCAAGCTTGCG
>DATNLN010000116.1:0-14373 GCA_035602855.1 Candidatus Acidiferrales bacterium | reverse complement strand
GCAACATCTAGATTGAAATTCCGCGGAACATTTACCTCCACCGTCAGCCACAAACGCCCGCTGGCATGCCGCCCCAGGCTTTGCCCACGGAAATACACACCTTCGGCTGTGGGATTGGTTGTGACAATGAAATTTTTCAGGAGTTGCTTGGCGTCTCTTTGCGTGGCGTCCGCTTCGAGGTGAACTTTGTAATCAATCTTTCCGGAGTTCTGCGTCCTGATAATGATGTTGCCCAAATCCGTCACCAGATGCAGCCTCTGCCCGTCGCGCACCGGGACGCTTCCCGTCACATCTGCGCTAACCCGAGTCCCGGCATGACTCTGCCCGTCGCGCTGGGCCTTCTCCGCTCCATCCGCTGCAGCCGGTGCAGGAATCAAAATTGAAATCGCCAGAAAAACTGAACCAATCGCCCCCGCGAAAATCCCCGCAGACACACCAATCCGTGCCGCGATCTTCTGCCGCATTCGCGGAATGTACAGCGCTCTATTCATGTTTAGAATTTTTGCCGTGGGCCCAGATCGCGTATCACTTCCGCGCTCTGCAACCGGATGTAGGTGTTGGGATCTTTGGCCATCCGTTCATGCAGTACTGCCAGCAGATGGTCGTCTGCGTCCACCTGGCCCTTGGCGGCCATATCGCGCAGCGCATTGATCGCTTCCACGCGGACCCCCGGGTTCTGATCGTCCACCAGAGCATCGAGAAGTGTTTGGCGAATGATGTCCTGCGGCTCCGCACCGTTCAACGCTTCCAGCGCTTTGAGCCGCACCGCCGCGTTGTGATCGGTGTGTACCGCCTGGCAGAGCGCCGAGCGGACATCCGGATCGTTGTTCCGCATGCGCAGCACATCCACCGCATCGAGCCGCACGTCCGGATCGAAGCGCTGATTATTGTGCAGGATGTACATCAGCATTTGTTTGACGTCGTCGTCATTCACCGTACCGCGCACCGTGTAGGGCTGCCGCGCGTTCAATTGCAGTTGCACTTGCGGCGGCTGATTATCCTCGGCGGGAAACACGTTGATGCCTGCGACGCTTGCGGTGCGCATATCAAGAGAACTAAGCCCGGCGGAAGGAGAACTTGCAGAAGCCGGGGCCGCGGTCACAACGCCCGGAACCACTCCTGTCGCAGCAACAGAAGAATTCGTGTCGACCTTGCCAGCGGAATTGCGCAGCAAACGCGGTCCCAGCATTCCCACCGAAAATCCGATCAGCACCAGTAACGCCGCGCTCCACGCCGGCTGCGGTGAAATCCAACTCGCTGGCAGCAGCGCGCCAATCGTCCGGCGCAGCCAGCCACGCTCTTCCTGCTGATCTAAACGATCTTCCAGTCCTGCGCGGCAACTCGCCAGCAGCGCTGCATCCGGCTCCGTGTGCCGCGAAGCCAACAGCGCCAGCATTTCCTGCTCCTGCGCCACTGCCAGGTTGCATCCCGGGCAATGCTGCAGATGTTCATTCACATCCGCGATTTCCGATGCGTCCAGTTCCCCGGCCACAAAGAGCATCAACCGCGGTTCAAATTCTTCGCACGCCGGGCCCTTCGTCTGTTCCATTCCTGCTTGCGGCATTCTTTCCGACCTCGCTGATCTGTTTGCGTCTAACGCATGCCTTCCAGGCTCGCGCGCAATTTTCGCGTCGCCCGGAATAGCGAATTCTTTACTGTCTCTTCAGACGTGCCTAGCATGTCCCCGATAGCACGCAATTTCAATCCTTGATAATGTTTCATCTCGAAGACCATGCGCTCGCGCGGTGAAAGCCGATTCAACGCGCTGGCGATCTGCTCGCCCAATTCCTGCCCCAGCAAATTTCTTTCCGGATTCGCGCCCGCTCGCTGTTCCGGCTGGCGATCAAAAAAATCTCTCGTGCCGCCCTCGGCATCCTCCGGTACAGGCGCCTGATCTTCGCGGCGACTCGTCCGACGGCGCAAATGATCCAGTGCCACGTTCGTCACAATGCGGTAAAGCCAGGTATAAAAACTGCACTCGAACCGGAAACGGTGCAGGTTCTTGTATACGCGCAGAAAGCTTTCCTGATAAATGTCGCGCGCATCTTCTGGACGATGCACCAGATTCATCGCCAGCCGCAAGACTTCGCGATCGAAGCGCCGTACCAATGCCTCAAACGCTAGACGGTCCCCCGCCTGCGCTTTGCGGACCAGCGCTTGCTCTTCCGCAACCTTCACCGCCGCTGCCTGGCGCGCCTCGATGTCGAGCGCGACGCTCATCCCCATGGTGTTTATCGCCTGCCTGGTTACGTCCGGGTCCGCACCACCGGTGCCCGCAGCGTGGATCCCGCCGGTTCCGGTATCAGCCCTGCCTGCCGGTACCGTAAAGATAGACGGCGGCTGTGGCCGTTGGTGAGCATCGCCGGACGTCGTTTTCCCACTATCGGACAGCTGCCCCAAGTTCCACCTTCTCGTCGAGATACGCGCCCGCTCTAAAGTATTGCAAGGGTGCGGCTTACACACGGCGAACGCGCGCTCCTGCAGCGCATCCGCCAGCTGTAATCTCAACATTTCCACAGACTGCACGGGGCTAGCCACTTCACTGCAACTTGCAGTTACAAACCCAGAGCGGCCCCGTCAGTCCCTAGTTCTTAATACGCTCCAGATCCCTCCGTGAGTTCCCTAGTTTTCCCTCTTTGCCCTTTGCCGTGTGTGCTGAACCCTTGGCCACCCGCGCAAGGCGCAACCAAGCCGCAACCAATGATATAAAGTGATGCGCCAGTTCCCACCCAATGCCCACGATCTCCCTAACCAACTCGGTCAAATATCTCCACGGCGTAGGTCCGCAACGCGCCGCGACCCTCGAAGCTCGCGGCATCGTCACCGTGGGCGATCTCCTCAGCTACCTTCCCTTCCGCTACGAAGACCGCCTCCGCTTCACTCCCATCGCCGAAATAATCCCGGGCCAAGTCCAAACAATTTTCGCCGAAGTCACTGGCGGCGGGGGCAGCACGGTCCGCTTCCAACGCAGCCGCCGCTCCGTTTTTCACGTCGCCGTACGCGATGCTTCCGGCACGGTGTACGTCCGTTTCTTCCACGGCGGCTATCTGGAAGGAAAATTGAAGGACGGCCAAAAACTGGTCCTGCACGGAAAAGTTGACGCAGACCGCTTCCACCCCGGCCGCATGGAAATGGTCAACCCGCAAATGGAATTGGTAGGCGCGAGCGAAGGCGGTGCCGCCGATTCCACCGAAGTAGGCCGCATCGTTCCCATCTACGAAGCCATCGGCGCCATCAGCTCCCGCATGTTGCGCCGCATCATCTATAGCGTCCTCGCGAATTTTGATGGCAATATTCCCGAACCGCTCCCGGCGCAAATTTTGGAACGCTACCGCTTCCCCGCGCGTCGCGAAGCGCTGCTCTACGCGCACTTCCCTCCGCAGGACCAAAGCATCGAGCTGCTCAACAACTATCGCAGCCCAGCGCAAATTCGCCTGATCTTCGAGGAATTTTTCTACTATCAGCTCGCCCTGGCCCTGCGCCGCCTCAGCGACCACTCTCGCCGCGGCATCTCGATGCGCGTGCGCGAAGAAAAAGTTCGCGCGGCAGTGAAACGTATTCTGCCTTTCAAGCCCACCACCGCGCAGAAACGCGTGCTTGCGGAAATTGCCGCGGATCTGGAAAAGCCGTTTCCCATGAATCGCCTGCTCGAAGGCGACGTCGGCAGCGGCAAAACCATCGTGGCATTCGAAGCCGCTACCATCGTCATCGAGAACGGCTATCAGGTCGCGCTAATGGCGCCCACCGAAATTCTCGCCGCACAACATTATCTGTCCGCGCGCCGCATTTTCCAGGCCGCCGGATACGGCGTCGAATTGATCGTGAGCGGCCGCAAGCGTTCCACCAAAGACGAGGCTCTCGCCCGCGTAGAAAGTGGCGCGGCGCAATTGGTCGTCGGCACGCACGCGCTGATCGAGAATCCCGTCGCCTTCAAAAAACTCGGCCTGGTGATTGTAGATGAACAGCACCGCTTCGGCGTCCTGCAGCGCAAACGCCTGATCGATAAAGGTGTCTCTCCGCACGTCCTGGTAATGACCGCCACGCCCATCCCACGCACCCTCGCGCTCACGTTGTATGGCGATCTGGAAATTTCTGTGATTGACGAAATGCCGCCCGGCCGCACGCCGATCGAAACGCTTTGGAGGGAAGAAAGTCAGCTTCTCGGTGTTTGGGAACTTGTCCGCCGTGAAATTGCCGTCGGCCGCCAGGCCTACGTCGTCTATCCCGTCATCCAAGAATCGAAGCAGGAGCTGAAAGCCGCCACCGCCGAATACGAACGACTGGCAAAACACGTCTTCCCGCAATTGCGCATCGGCCTGTTGCACGGCCGCCTGAAAAACGACGAAAAAGATTCCGTGATGGAACAATTCCGCCGCAACAAAATCCAAATCCTCGTCGCCACCACCGTCATCGAAGTCGGCGTGGACGTCCCCAACGCCACTTTGATGGTCATCGAGCACGCCGACCGCTTCGGCCTCGCCCAGCTGCACCAGCTGCGCGGCCGGATCGGACGCGGCAGCGAAAAATCGTGCTGCATCCTCGTCGCCCGCAAAAATATTACCGGCGAAGCCCGCGCCCGCATCGAAACCATGGTGGCCACCTGCGACGGTTTCGAAATTGCCGAGCAGGACCTGAAGCAGCGCGGCCCGGGGGAATTTTTCGGCACGCGCCAACACGGCGATGACGCCTTTTCCGTCGCCCAGCCGCTGCGCGACCACGAAATTCTGGAGCTGGCCCGGCGCGAAGCCTTCGCCCTGGCCGAAAATCCCCAGCGTGCCGCAGAAATAATCGCGCGCCTGGAATCCGTCAGCCCCTCCTGGCGCCAACGCTATCAACTGGCCTCGGTGGGCTAGTAGTGAACTAAACGATGCGCGTGATCGCCGGAAAATTTCGCAGCCGTCTACTGAAAGGTCCTGGCGCGCTTCGCCTTCGCCCCACCAGCGATCGCCTACGCGAAACCCTGTTCAACGTCCTCGGCCGCTCGCTCGAAGACTCTCTGTTCGTTGACCTGTTCTCCGGAACCGGCGCCGTTGGCATCGAAGCCATCAGCCGCGGCGCGCGCGAGACAATTTTCGTCGAATCCAACCCCAAAGCTGCGCGCCTGATCCGCGAAAACCTCAAATCCCTCGACATCCTCGCCGGCGCCGAGCTGATCGAAGCTCCCGCCGTCCGCGGCCTGGAAAAAATGGCAGCCCGCCATCTGCTCGCCGATTTTATCTTCCTCGATCCTCCCTACGAAAAAACCGCCGAGTACGAGCAAGTCCTCGCGTTGCTCGACGCCTCGCACCTGATCGCCCCGCGCGGCATCGTCATCGTCGAACACTATCGGAAAACCGAATTGCCTGAATTCCTCACACGCCTGGAATGCACCCGCCAGCTCGAGCAGGGCGACGCCATTCTTTCTTTCTACACCCTGGCAGCCGCAGCCTAGCCGCCCTGCATCCAACCCCTGCGGGCCTCTTCCTGTATAATGGCCCGGCTTATGCAACCTGTGATGCAACGGTACCCGGAGACTCCACCACCCAGCGAGCCAGCCGTGCGACCCGTCGCGCCCGAACCGGCTCTGGCGTCGGTCGTCGAGCTGCCCTCGCACGCGCAGCTGCCTCGCCTGGATCTGGGCGTGGACTGGGGCTCGCCGTGGCGCGATTTCCGCAGCAGCTGGCACGATTTTTTTCGCGGCCCGCGCGCGCCGCGGGATTCCGAGTTGCCCGCCGACTCCGCTCTGCGCACCGAATGGATCGAAGGAAAAATTCCCGGCCGTGCCTTCACTGCTTCCGCGCTCTGGCACGCGGCGGCCATCGGCCTGCTGTTCCTGCCCATTTGGCATTTTCTCGCGAGCGCTCCACCGAATCTCGCGCCTGTGCGCATCGAACTCACCTGGACAAATCCTTCGCAAGATTTGCCGCCCCTCTCGCAGCCCGGGCGGGAAGCAAAACCCAGCCCCAAGGGCGATCCCGCGAAACCGCTTCCGCAGAAAGGCGCCGACGCATTTCATCCGCGGCAAACAATTCTTTCGCAGCCCGCCGTCGCCACGCATCCACGGCAGACTTTGATTCAACCGGACGCGCCGCCAACACCGCCCAAGATCGAAGTTCCCTTGCCGAATATCGTCGAGTGGGCGGCACCCAAAATGCCGGCCAGGCCTCAGTTGCGCGTCGGGCCCAGCGCAGCAGTGCCGCAAGTGCAGCATCATGCCGTGAACGATCTTGCCGCGCCTGAACTCGTGAACCAGGAAAAAACTCCCGGCCCGCTTGATATCGCAGCTTCCCCCAGCATCAACCAGCAGCCGCGCATGCCGGTCGAGCCCATGTCTAGAGCCGTCGCTGCCCGGCGCGCCGCGCAAGAGGAAACCGGCGCCGCACCCGAAATCGGCGCGGCAGCTGCGTCTGGAGACGACAGCCTGCATCGCGTGGTCGCACTTTCCGCCGCGCCCGCTCCTCCTGCTCCGGAAGTAAGCGTGCCGCAAGGAAATCTCGCCGCGCGTATCGCGATTTCTCCGGAGGGCAAACAGCCCGGCGCACCCGGCGGCGCCGAAAATGGATCGGCAGGAAATGGCGGCTCCGCCGGCAACAGTTCCAACGGCGGTGGCCGCGGAAGCAACGGGAATTCCGGCGCAGGATCCGGTTCCGCTCCTGCAGGGGTAAGCGTCAGCGGAGGCACCTCGCACGGCGGCATCGCGCCTGCCGGCCGCACCACCACAAAATTAAATTTGCAGCCGATGCCCGCGCTCGATGCGCCGCCCTCAGCTCGCCGCGGTCCCGCGGTGATTGGCGCGATTGACCCCAAGCTCCCGCCCGAAGTAATTCTGTCTGGCAAGGAAATTTACACGCTGCACATCGACATGCCCAATCTCACCAGCGTCACCGGCAATTGGGTCATGAATTTCGCGCAGCTCGATGAAGGGAATCCGCCATTCAGGAAGCCAACGGGCAAGCTGTCGGGTCCCTCCCTGGTGAGTAAGGTAGATCCGAAATACCCGCAGACGCAGATCAAAGAACACGTGGATGGCGAAGTCGTCCTTTACGCCATCATTCGCAAAGACGGCTCGGTGGACAGCATCCAGCTGGTCCACGGAATCGATCCCCAGCTGGACAAAAATTCCATGGAAGCCCTGGCGCGCTGGGTCTTCCGCCCCGCCACACGCGAAGGCCAGCCCGTCGAGCTAGAAGCCGTAGTCCACATTCCCTTCCAATTCCGCCGCCCGGAATAACGCAGGATTTACCGCGCCGCCCCGGCCGGCCGCACTCGATCGTTGGCCGCCGCCTTCTCCTCCAGCAATTTCACCAACGCGTACAAAGCAAAATTGCTTGGCGTCGCCACGCCCAATGCCGCGCCACGCCGCACGATGTATCCGTTCAGCGATTCAATCTCCGAACGTTTGCCGCGCGCCAAATCCTGCGCCGTCGAAGAAAATGCATCCCCGAACTTGCCCAAATTTTCCAGCCATTTCTCCGTAAAACTTGCATCCGGCATGCGCACGCCCGCAGCCCGTCCCACCGCGATCGACTCCTCCACCACCCGGCTCATCAATTCACCGGATTCGCGATAACGCGCGATCTGGCCATAACTGGCTTGCGCAATCGCAGACACGGCGTTCGCCCCGCAGTTCGTGATGAACTTCAGCCACATGTCCGCCAAGATGTCCTGCGAAATTCGACACGGCACTTTTGCCGATGCAAATAAAGCCGCAATCTGTTCCGTTCGTGGCGGCTGCGATTCCGCGCCAGCGCTCCGTCCCGCGAATTCACCCACCACCAACTCTCCGCGCCCGGAATGTTTCACGTGTCCCGGCTCCGGCATCGCCACCGCGATATACACCACCGCGGGCAGCGCATCAATCCCTGAGGCCGCGCGAATCCGCTCCACGTTGTCCACGCCATTCTGCACGCTGAGCACGATCGCAGCCGCGGAAAGATACGGCGCGATCGCGCGCGCCGCTTCTTCGTTGTCTTGCCCCTTCACACAGAAAAGGACCACGTTCGCATGGCGCACTGCGGATGGATCAGCAGAGGCCTCGACCGTAACCCGATCCTGAAAGGAAACCGTATCGAGGAAAAGTCTGTTGCGGCGCACCGCCTCCACATAAGCAGGCCTGGCAATCATCGTGACCGGCACGCCCGCCCGCGCCAGCATCCCGCCAAAATAAGACCCTACGGCCCCCGCGCCCATCACCGCCACGCCCGGCGCCGCAGGATTCACATTCGCTGCTGAAGTTGTCGGCATGAACTCCTCCTGGCGCGTTGCGAAATATTCGGATATTCAACACGACAGCGATCTAGGTCCAGGTCAGTCGAATCAGATGCGTGGCTGCTTCATCTCGTCGCAAAATCAAAAATGTTCGCGCAAATCCCGAAAACTCGTAAGTATCAGTAATTTTCCCGCGCCGCTCTCCAATTCTGCGTGCTCCAAATGCCACGTATCCGTGTGCGGAATAAAAACCGCGTTCAGCCCGGTCTGCAGCGCCGGATTGATGTCGCTGCGCGGACTGTTCCCCACCATCCACCCATGCGTTTTCACAATCTTGAACTGCTCCACCATGCGCGCGTATACGCCCGCGTCTTTCTCCAGCACAATTTCAATCGCATCAAAATACGGCTGCAACCCGGAGCGCTCGACCTTGGCGGCCTGCTCAGCCGGCTCGCCCTTCGTCAGTAAAATCAGCCGGTGATGTTTCGCCAGATAAGCTAAAGTCTCCGGAACTCCATCCAGAATGTGCGGCGGCGTCGCTTCCAATTCTACGGCCATCCGCGCAATCTCCCGCATCAACTCGCGCCGCGCCGCGTTCCCGGCCAGCTTCATGTACGTTTCTTCCAGCGACCGCCGAAAACTGCGCACACCGTACCCGTGCTGCCGTATGTTGCGCTTCTCGGTTTCGTTCAGAATGTGCCGGATATATTCGCGCGTGTAACCGAGGTGCTCGAGCTGCGTTACAAAATGCTCGATGGTCTTCTCAAAGAAGATATTGTTTTCCCAAAGCGTATCGTCCGCATCAATCAGTAAAGTGTGTCGTGCCATCCGAAAGTAAGCGCTCCCGCCCGGTGAGTCTGCATCACCACAACCGTTTTTTGTCAGCCCGCGGCTTCAGCCCTGGCAACTATTTGATACAGATTGCACGCGCTCCACGCGGCTTCAGCCGCCAAGGGCACGCTTGCCTCGCCCTCGCGCAAATTTCACGACGCCGAAATTTTCCGCGCGCCCACCGCGAGCCGTCCCAGAATCTCCCCCGCCAATTTCTGCGCTTCGCCAAATCGCGTCAAATAATCCTGGAACTCCCGGTTCAAATCCAGCGCATTGGTCGCGTCCAGCTTCGTCCGCAAAATCATGTCGCGCAAATGCACCGGATGCGGCAGCACCGCATCGTCGCGCAATTCATCCAGCGCCACTTTCGGATCGTAGTGATACATGTGTACCCTCCCCGATACGCCGGGCAAAAAACGATTCTACTCTGTTTTGCGGAATGCGTCAGGCGGAGGCGGGAAGAAATTCGTAGCGATCAATTCGCGCCGCCACGCCGCGGCGCCCATTGTGCGGCTCGACGCGCAGCACCCGCGCGTAACAACGTATGTGCACATCGCCCGCCAGCGTGATTTGCTGGGGCAAAGTCAGGACAAACTCGATCGGAGTTCCTGCTTCCACGCGCGCTTCAATCAAGAAATAAAGTCCGCGAAAACTTACGTCGCGCGTTTCGCCCTGTCGCTCCAGGACGTCGTCTTCCTCTGAAAATCGCACTTTCAACGGCAGCATCATCGAAAAACGGCGTGCGGCGCGGCGTTCTTTGGCACTGTCCATCAACCCTCCCGCGGGCCTCTTCGATTGCGTCAAGCTATCATCGCTTCCCGCCTCGGCGCAATGTCTTTTACGCACCCGGTAATTGGCGCCCGGCGAACGTTTGAGAAACTTTCGCGCAGGCTCGCGCGGCATCGTCACGCAGCGCACAGCCCGCGCAAAATATCCACGTCAGAATTTGATCTGCCCCGCCCCTGCGGCAAGGTTAGGCGCTCCCTCACCAGTCTCGCCGTCCGCTGGGATGTCCCGAGAAAAGCCTGACGGCCCCGCCATCGTTTTGCGCCGCGGCGAACTCTCCGTTACACTCGTGCGCTGGCAACTTCATGGCCGAAACCTTCCATCACAATTTTTTTCTCGCAGGCCCCGCCGGGCGTCTCGAAGCAATGCTCTGGACCGTACCGCTCGCGCACCCGCCGCTCGTCGCCGTCGTGTGTCACCCGCATCCGCTTTTCGGCGGCACAATGCACAATAAGGTCGCGTATCAGGCGGCGAAGGCGCTGCACCTGTCCGGCATTCCTGTACTGCGCTTCAACTTCCGCGGCGCCGGGCTGAGCGAAGGAGTCCACGACCGCGGTGTGGGCGAGCAAGACGATGTGCGCGCCGCGCTCGATTATCTTGCGGCGGAATTTCCGCACACACCGATCCTGCTAGCGGGTTTCAGTTTCGGTTCCCTGGTGGGATTGCGCGTGGGCTGCGCCGACCAACGTGTCTCGGACTTGATCGGCCTGGGCATTCCTGTGGACCACTCGGACTTCACGTACCTGCACGATTGCGCCAAACCAAAATTAATCATACAGGGCGGCAACGATCAATTTGGCTCGCGCGCCAACGTCGAAGTGCTCTTCTCGACGCTACCCGAACCCAAGCGCCTCGTCATCGTCGAAGGCGCGGACCACTTCTTCGCAGGCCAGCTCGAAAAGGTCCGCGGCGCCATTGACGCCTGGCTCGAGGAACGCCATCCCCGCACGCCCGTCGCACCCACGCCCGCAAATTACTAATTCTTCGATTCGAATAGTTTCAAAAATTGCTCGCGCGAAGCCGGTTCGATGCCTACCAATTCCAGATTCGCTTTCACATGCGGCACCTGGCTCATTCCCACCAGTGCTGTAGTCAATCCCGGCACCGATCGTGCGAATTGTAGGGCCAGGGTCGCATTGTCCTTCAATCCCAGCGCCGAATTTACAAACGAGGGCAAGTTTTTCGTCAGCTGTCCCTGCAGCAGAGCCGCGCTCGTCACCAGCGCGATCCCCGCATCACGCGCCGCCTGCACCATCGGCATCGCCTTCCCGCTCACGATCTGATTGGGCCGCGTCAAAGCCTCGGGCATCGCCAAGTTGAACGGCAGCTGCACAAAACGGAAGTGGTGATCGTCCCCGGCGACGTCCTTGGCGATCTTCACCATCTCCGGCAGGGACAAAAATCCCCCGGCCTTGGGATCTTCGCGAAATGAATTCCACGTGGCCATGCCATACGCTCGAATTTTCTTCGTCGCGATGGCCGACTCCAGAAACAGGAACGCCTCACGAATTCGCCGCCGGAATTCGTCCGCAGGAACTTCGCTCAATTGCGTTTCCGGATTGTGCAGGTAGAAGACGTCAATCGTATCCAGCCCCAGATTTTGCCGGCTGCGCTCCAATTGATCAGCCAAGTAATCCGGCGCCATGCAATGGCAACCTGCGGCAATGTCCTCGACGCGAAAAATTCCGCGTTCCAGAAATTCCTGCGCGAAATAGGTATTCGGATCGGCGGGCAGCTCTCCGTCGGGCGTCAAAAATCCCGCCTTCGTGCACACCATAATTTCATCGCGCCCGTAGCCCTTGTCGAAAAGGTCGCGCAACGCCGCACCCACCGCGCGCTCACTGCGCTGGAAACGGTAATTGATGGCCGAATCCACCACATTCACCCCTCCCTGCACCGCAGCTACCACCGCATCGACGTACGCGCCGTCGGTCGCCTCATCCGCTTCGCCAAGATACGTCCCGATGCCGATCGAAGAAAGCACCAGCCCGCCCCGTATTTCGCGAAAATGCCCGGCGGCCGCGCGCCCCTGAAATCGCGCCGCATACCGCAGTGTTCCCTCCGCCGTGGCCGATCCGCCCTTGCGTTCGCGATTCGATGGTGCAACGGATGACATCAGTCTCCTCTTCGCAACAGAAAATCGTAGTGCCGCGCAGTATAGCAGAACCGTTCCGCCGCAGTTCGCAACCGCATCTCGGGAAAAACTGGCCCGCCGGTCACGATACGAGAAGTCATTTCTGCACGATTTCGCTGACCGGGACTCCTTGCGCTATCAGCAGCTCGCGCGCCTGCAAACGCAGCGCGGGCCAATGGCGCACAAATGCGATTCCTCCGGCGATCGCGCCCAAGCCGCCGATCGCTACCGTCCACGGCGCACCAATTGCGCCCGCCAGGGCTCCGGAAAGCAGCGAACCGATGGGCGCCATGCCCATGAACATCATGGTGTACATCGCCATGGCCCGTCCGCGCAGTTCGTCCGGCACCATGGATTGAATCAGCGTGTTCGAGCCGGACATCTCCAGCATGACCGCGTAACCCACCGGAACCAGCAGTGCCGCCGACAGCCAGAAAGATTTCGAGAAAGAGAAAAGGATCAACGAAACGCCGAAGCCAACCGCCGACAAACCCACGACGCGTCCCAGACCACGCAGATTCCGCCGCAAAGCTAGCGTGAGAGCGCCGAAAAGCGCGCCAACTCCCGCCGCGCCCATCAAAATCCCCAGGCCATGCGCGCCGCGATGCAACACGCGATCCGCGAAGATCGGCATCAGCACGGAATACGGCACCGCGACGAGACTGACCAACCCGATCAAAAGGATCAGCGCCAGCATCGGTGCGGTGCGCCGTATATAGCGGAATCCTTCGACGATATGCTCGAACGGCGATGAGCCTTTCGGCGCCGTGCGCAGCGGCCCCAGTTTCATCAACAGCAATCCGATGATCACGGCGATGTAACTCACCGCGTTCGCGAAGAAACACCAGCCCTCGCCGATCCGCGCCACCAGAATCCCCGCGACGGCCGGACCAATGATCCGCGCTCCGTTAAACATCGAAGAGTTCAGCGCGATCGCGTTCATCAGGTCCTCGCGCACCACCATCTCGATCAGAAAAGATTGCCGCGCCGGCACGTCGAACGCGTTCACCACTCCCAGCAGCGCCGCCAGGACCACGATCTCCCACACTTTAATGACGTGCAGCAACGTAAGCGCCGCCAGAATGAATGCCAGAATCATCGAAGCGGCCTGCGTGCCGATCACCACGCGGTGGCGATTCAAACGATCCGCCGCCAGCCCCCCGAGCGGCGCGAATAGAAAAATCGGAATCTGTCCGGCGAAGCCCACCACGCCCAGCAGCAACGACGATCCCGTGATGCGATACACCAGCCAAGCCTGCGCCACCGTCTGCATCCAGGTACCGATCAAAGAAATCATCTGCCCGCCGAAAAAAAGTTGAAAATTGCGGTGGCGCAAGGAACGCACCATGTCGCGAAAACGCGAGCGAATTTTTGGGCTGGACGGTGCAGGCGTGGTGGTCGTGGCTGTATCCGCGGTTGCCATCATTTCAATTGTACGATGCAATCTCCTACTGGCCTGGCTCGATTCCGTGCGCCGCCCTCTACAGATCAGTCCATTGTGGCACGGGCCTTTCTAGCGGCGCTTCTAAAGCGCGCCGCAGCGCGCGAAATCTACTGCTGCGGACGTGACGCGCTCTGCGCCTGTTGCGGACCGGCCAACAATCGGCTGCATGCACGCAACATGCGGCGATAGGGCCAGACTTTGTCGCGAAACAAAATTTCGCCCTCGCGAGGCTTCGAGTAAAACCATCGCGTCAACAGCGCCAGATGGTCGTGCAAATCCGGTGCCGCCGCGCGCAAGCCGTACCGCGCCCGCAAATCCCTTTCCTGCGCCACCCCCTCCGATTCTTCCCCGTCGCATTTTCGCGCGTTCCGGCCGCTCTCCGCCTCGCTTCCCTCCGCGTTCCATCCCGGCTCCAGCGCATCCTTCAAAATCGCTTCCACCGACCGCGGCTCGCTGGAAATTTCAGCAAAACGCAAAAACAGAGGCTCCGCCAGCATCCCGCCGCGCACCGGAAACACGGCAATCGTCTGTGTCTCCGCAGAGCGCTGCAAAATCACCAGGTCCAACTCTTCAATCCGCCGCGCCAAGTCCGGCAGACCGCGCAACACGGCAGTCACTTTGTCCAGACGCTTGTGCAGGGCTGCCGCGCGCTCAAAATCGAGCTCGTCGCTCGCGGCCGCGCGTTCCTGCGCCAACCGCTCGGTCAACGCTGTGCCGGTTGTCTGCAGCGATTCCAGCACGCGCCCGATCTCGACGTCGTATCCCTCCTGCGTGCATCCGGCAAAACACGGCGCCAGGCACATTTTCATTTCCGAATACATGCAGCCGGGATAATCGGGGTCGCGCCGAATTTTGATCTGGCAACGGCGCGCCTTGAAAAGATCCAGGAAACTTTCACTGAAATCTTCCGCCGAGCGCCGCGACCCGAACGGGCCAAAATAAAACCCTTCGTCGCCGCGAATCCGCCGCGTTACGTAACAGCGTGGGTAGG
>DATNLN010000030.1:0-27114 GCA_035602855.1 Candidatus Acidiferrales bacterium | reverse complement strand
CGGGCCTACCATCTATCCCCTTGATTCTATTGAATAGTGGTAGGCACTCCCTCCGCAACTAAGGAGGAGGCGAGGAATGGCTAATCAGCGCGACGCTTTTGCGGTATCGGGGCCAGTTTCGCGTCAGTTGTACAAAAGGCTGCTGGACGCAATAAACCCTCTCGGGGAGTTCCGCGAAGAGATGAAGAAAACGTCGGTTCATCTGGTTCGTGGCTCGGCATTCGCCGGCGTTCATCCACGAAAGCAACACCTG
This sequence comes from Candidatus Acidiferrales bacterium, assembly GCA_035602855.1. GTDB lineage: Bacteria > Acidobacteriota > Terriglobia > Acidiferrales > UBA7541 > Palsa-295. Next base: position 26,861 of record DATNLN010000030.1, on the reverse strand, counting down.
TTGCTCACCATCAAGGCCAAGAAGCCCATCCGAAACGCCAGGGTCTTCAAGACGGAGCAGGTTTCGAAGAATCGCTGGCATGTGGAGTGAAGCTTGCGACCGAGAAGGACATTGATGGCGTGTTACTTGGTTGGCTGCGCGACGCTTATGACCTCTGCCCGTGAGCGACTATGGAGAGACAAGTTCAATTCGTGACCACTGTGATTGTCACATTCCGGGCGGAGCTGAGCCGTGAAATGTCCTTGCGTGTCGTCAGACCGATCACCTAAGCGATTCGCAAATCCGGCTGTACGAAAACTGTACCAAAACCCTATGTACTTGCGGTCTCGGGGCGTACTCCGAGCGAGAAGCAGACTCCCCGAAATTGTTGAAAACATTGACAGCGCCCACTTTGGGTTCGTGTTTCGAACGGGTTAGACGGACGGTGGCTGCCTCGGCGACGCGACTATTTCGTGTCGCAGCGCATAATGAATTAACTCAGCAAGGGAGTGGAGGCCAAGTTTGTGCATGATCCTGGCGCGATGGGTTTCAACTGTACTGACGCTGATTCCAAGTTCCGCCGCGATTTCCTTATTTGCCTTTCCCTCCGCCAAGTAGCGGATAATTTCGATCTCACGGTCTGTTGGCCGGATTTCTTTTCCTTCTGCTTGCTGACGATGGTTTTTGGCCTTGAGGAAACCTTCAACAACAATTTCGGAGACCTTGGGTGTCAGAGATCGCTTGCCCTCAATGACATCCTTTACCGCTTTGATGAGGAGCTCCGTGAGGTCCGACTTCAAGATGTATCCAAGAGCGCCAGCCTCCAGCGCGCTCTGAACCATGTGGTCGGACTCGTGCATTGTCAGAACGAGAACTCTAGTACCCGGGAGGGCCTCTCGAATTTGGCGGGTTACCTGCACTCCGTCTTGCTCAGGCATACCGATATCGACAATCGCCACGTCCGGCCTAAGTTTCTTCGCTTTTGCTACTGCCTCCGTCCCGTTGGCTGCTTCACCCACGACTTTCCATCCACGCCGACTTTGAAGGACCCCGCGCGCTCCGCGTCGCATGAGCGCGTGATCGTCAGCCAGCAGAATCCGCAGCTTTTTCATGTTCCTCTCCAAGTGGTATCGTTACGCGAACGACCGTTCCACCACTCGCGGCGTATATCTCCAGTCGACCGCCGATCAGCTTCACTCTCTCTTGCATGCTCAGGATCCCAACGCCATATTGGTACGGCGACTTCTCAGAACGTCCCGTCGAATTCCGGGAGACTCCGGTGCGGCTGTCGATGATTTCGAGTGTAAGGTGCGAGTTACGGTCGAGTCGAATTGCTGCCTCACGATTGCCCGAGTGTCGTTGGATGTTTGTCAGGCTCTCCTGCACCACGCGAAATAGCGCTAGCTCGACATCTCGTGGCATTCGTCCAATCTCTGGTGCCAGTTCCAATGTTACTTGGATTCCACTCCTCTTGGTGAAACCCTTTACATAGTCACGGATTGCTCCACTCAAACCTGCCTGGTCCAAAACGGGCGAATGCAGTTCGTACGAAAGTGTACGGATGTCTCGAACGCACTTTTCTGCCAGAGCCTTGCATTCGGAAAGAAGTCGGCGTGATTTTCGCTCTGTAGAACCTAAGCCTTTTCCAAGTTGCCCAATTATCGTCGCCAAAGCGGCGAGGTCTTGACCCGTCGAATCATGCAAATCACGCGCGATGCTTCGCCGCTCTTCGTCCTGCAACTGGAGAAGTTGCATCGAGACATGGTGGAGTGCCTCTTCCCCCTGCTTGCGTTCGCTTATGTCCATCACCGTACCGACAAGCTCGGAGATCTCTCCCGAGCCGTCAAAAACTGGGCTGCCCGCGCCCCGGATATGCCTTACCGACCCGTTGGGAAGAACGATTCGATATTCTACTTCCCAGTTCGTTCTCTGGCTGAGTGCCGCGCTGATTGTCTGCTCATACCTCGAGCGGTCATCCGGGTGCAGGCGCTGCAGAAAAACTTCGCGTCTTAGTTGCGTGCTTTCAGGATCAAGGCCGAAGATGCGGCAAAATTCCTCCGATCCGACCATCTCCTGGGTAGACGGTTTCCAAGCCCAGGTTCCCATTCCAGCGATTCTTTGGCCCATCACCAGATAGGTCTGCTTCCGACGGACTTCCAATTCCGCCTCTTTGCGCTCCGTGATGTCCTGGGCGCTGCCAACCAATCGAGCAATCTGACCACTGGCACTACGCACGGCAAACCCGCGGCATAAGACCCAGTAGGTCGAGCCGTCCGGCTGGATTACCCTGCATTCGAGACCGTCAATTGCGACTCCCTTAACTAACCTTGATAATGCTTCTTTGAGACGCCCATGGTCATCTGGGTGGATGCCATCCACAAAGGACATGGGAGTTGCATACAAACTCTGGATCGTGCGCCCCCATATCTTCTCGTAAGCGCGATTGACGTAGAGAAACTCGCTGAGATCCGAGGTTGCCAGCGCAAGCACTAACGGCAAATTGTCCGCGATTTGGCGAAAGCGCTCACTTCTCTGGAGCTCCACAGCCTGAGAGGCCAGTTGCCGGTCCATGGCGGAGGTCACGATCGCTACCCCCTGGACTATTAGCGTGGCCAGGACTATTGCCGCGGTGCCGAGCGACGAAATGCTCTCCGTGTGCGCCAGTTGCACGGGCAGCCCGAACGCGAAGAAACTTGCTGCAGCCATCCCCGTGTAATGCATCGCCGAGATGGCAGCACCCATCAATGCTGCACTCAGGACCTTCGCAGCCGTGGTTCCTCTGAAATCCTCACGATAGTCAAAGCAGAACACCAGCGACACAAGACTCGCAACCACTGCAACGAGGATAGAAGCGACCACGAGCAGAGGGTTGTAATGGCACTCGGCTGGGAGGCGCATCGCTGCCATGCCGATGTAGTGCATCCCTGCAATAGCGGACCCCATAAGGATGCTTCCGATCAAGGCTTGAGCGCGGCCCATCTCCTCACGGCTCACGACACGGAGGGCCAGGGCGGAGCCGAGGATAGCAGCCAGAAGTGACAGAAGGACTGTGGGCCAGTAGTAAGCGACGGGGACAGGCAGGTGGAACGCGAGCATGCCCGTAAAGTGCATGGACCAAATGCCCAGACCCATGGCAGCGGATCCGCCCACAAGCCATGCGGTCCGGCTCCGACCGTGGGCAGCGGTTACGCGCCCGCCAAGGTCCAGCGCAGCGTAAGCCGCGGAAATGCAAATCAACACGGAGACGGCTGCGAGACGAAAGTCGTAGAAACCCGCGAGGGGTGTTCCGCTCTGGCCCATGGAAACCTCGTCGCAATCTTGCACGAGAGTGCACATCGGTCGGTCAACATCTGGGCCCGAGAGGCACAATTCCGGTCGATCGCAGAACCAGCGAAAGCAACCGCCCTCATGATATCAGCAATCCAGAAAGCGATATTGCAAACGATTCGTTCTTGGTTTCCCGGAAGTCCCGTAGCGGATTCCATTACCGATTCGGCAGTCTTGTATCAGCTGATCGCCTTAGCGAATAATCGCGTTTCATTTTTCGGTGCAGAAAATAGAAAGCCATGGAATACCCCGCGAACCTCTCGCGCGCAGCGGCTTCGTGCAAAAAACATTTTGGCGAACTCATCGGTGAGTCCGCAACGATGCTTCGTCTATACGCGCTGATATCAAAGGCCGGGGGATGCACTTCTCCAGTTCTCTTACTAGGCGAGACCGGCACGGGAAAGGAATTGGTAGCACGCGGCATTCATCTAGAGGGATTGCGCCGAGAGAAGGCATTTGTTCCGGTTGATTCTTCAGCGCTGACACCCACGCTAATAGAGTCCGAATTATTCGGCCACGTCAAAGGTGCGTTCACGGGTGCAGACCACTCTCAAGGGGGCCTCCTCCAGTCGGCTGATGGAGGGACGATCTTTCTGGATGAGATCGGCGAACTCCCAATGGCATTGCAAGCTAAATTGCTTCGCACACTGCAGGAAAGGGAAGTGAGGCCTGTGGGGTCCACCGCGCGAATCCCGATAGACGTTCGTATCATCGCAGCTACGAATCGAGATCTTGAAGTAGCGGTCCGAAAAGGGACATTCCGCCAAGACTTGTTTTACCGTCTAAACGTCATACAAGTCCATCTGCCTCCCCTGCGTGACCGCAAGGTCGACATCCCGCTGCTGGTCATACACTTCCTAGACAAATTCTCCGGAACTGTCGATTGCGTCCATGCAATCTCGGATGGGGCTCTGCAAAGGTTGATGTCCCACGACTGGCCAGGCAACATTCGCGAGTTGCAAAATGCCATTGAGCGTGCGGTGGCCCTAAGCTCACACAGCGTTCTGACAGCAGACGATATCGTATCGGTCCCCAATCGAGCATCCGCCACGGATGGTCCCAATAACAGCGAGATAGCGCCTCTGAGGGAAATCGAGCGTCGCGCTATCCTGCACGCTCTGCGGGAAACCGGAGGAGACAAAGTCGCCACCGCACGCCTCTTGGGCATCGGCAAAACCACCCTATACCGCAAGCTCAAAAAGTACGGCACCGCTCCCATACCAATGCAGCATGAACCAGAAGAGGAAAACTGAGTAATGGCGAAAAGACTCAGGATGGCCGCACCAGCCAAAGCCTGGATAGAGAGCACGGAACTGGAAAGACTTTTGCTGGATTCAGCCGGTGAAGCGATTTACGCAATAAACATGGCGGGCAACTGTACTTTCTGCAATCCTGCGTGTCTGCAATTGCTAGGCTATAACGACCCGGTTCAGCTCCACGGAAAGAACATGCACGCGTTGATTCATCATAGTCGCCCGGATGGATCGTCCTACCCAAACCATGAGTGCCGCATCTACTTCGCCTTTCGCCAAGGCGAGGGCAGCCACTCGGACGACGAAGTCTTCTGGCGCGCCGATGGATCGAGTTTCCCGGTTGAGTATTGGTCCTATCCCATACGCCAGAGAAACGGCCTGATCGGAGCCGTCGTAACTTTTGTCGATATCACCGAGCGCAAAAGAGCGGAGTACGCCCTGCGGGAAACTGCAGAGATGTTTCGCCAGCTGGCAGATAACATCCGGGAAATCATTTTTGTCGTGACGCCAGATCCACCGAGGATGGCTTTCATCGGCTCGGCCTACGAGGAAGTCACCGGGAGGTCCCGTCAGGAACTTTACGAGCGCTTTGATGCTTGGGTCGAGCTCGTCCATCCAGAAGATCGTGATTACGCTCAAACCGTTCTTGAGCAATCCATGCGCGGCGTCGCAACCGCAATGGAGTACCGATTGCACCGACCAGATGGTTCGGTTCGCTGGATTCACGCGCGCAGCTTTCCGGCTGAGGATTCGCGAGGCGAGCTGTGTCGCATTGTGGGTATTGCTGAGGACATTACTGACCGCAAAAAAATGCTCGAAGAAGCGGAATTGGCGAGAGCAGCCGCAGAAGCTGCCGACCGGGCAAAAAGCGAATTCCTAGCAAATATGAGTCACGAGCTCCGGACGCCAATGAACGGGGTCATCGGAATGACCGATCTACTTCTCGGCACGGACCTGACCGAAGAGCAGGCCGAATACGTTCAATTGGCAAGAACGTCGGCCGATTCGCTGCTGTTGATTATCAGCGACATTCTGGACTATTCGCAAATTGAAACCGGCAAATTGCAATTAGATCGCCTCGCATTCGATTTGCCAACACTCTTGGATGAGGTGACGAAAGAGTTTGCAATCAGGGTTCGCGCCAAAGGCCTTAAGCTGGTTTTGAAAGTACACCCCAGAGTGCCGAAGCATGTAGTAGGTGACCACATTCGGCTGCGACAGATCCTTCGTAAGGTAGTAGACAATGCTGTGAAGTTTACAGAGCAAGGAGAAATTCTTGTGGAAGTACGAAAGGGAAAGGAAGGTAATAACTCTGCCATCTTTCATTTCATTGTGCGAGATACCGGGATCGGAATTCCTCCAGAAAAACAGCGGCTGATCTTCGATGCATTCTTTCAGGCGGACTCATCGGCCACGCGCAGGTTTGGGGGCACAGGGCTCGGCCTGACCGTGTCAAAACGCTTGGTTGATATGATGGACGGACAAATTTGGGTTGAAAGCAAAGTTGGACGTGGCTCTACGTTTCACTTCACGGTTTCACTCGGAACGCGTTCATGAAGCGCACACTTCCTCTCTCCGCCTCCTGCTTTGCGAGAAGCCTTCGAGCTTGAGCCGACTTAGCAGCATTAGAGGAAGCGAGAGCCGGATGGTTTGTCGTTGCCATTAACGGCGTCTCCTCGCCCCATCATCGGTGACTTCCCATACGCCGATGACCGTGATCGTCGACCCGACCTGACCAGCCCGAGCTTTTGCACCACGGCGAGCGCGAGAGTTTACATTTGTGCCCAAGCTTTTGATTCTGACAACCGGTGGTCGCGGCACCTATCTCGCCACATTCCACAAGCACTTTCTCATCGATCACGATCTACGGAACCCGCCGCTTCGCCCGCGCCGAGGCTCGACGACTTCTGGCGGGCTTCGATCGGGTCCGGAGTCACCGGCTGGCTTATGACAGTAATTGCCGATGATGCCCATTTGAACCGTCCGTTGCTATCCGTCACTTCCTCCGCGATTTTCGTGAACAACCGATCTTGCATCGCAGTCCGCTTCGTGTAGTCCACGACATAGCTGACGGTGAATTCGAACGATCCGGAGATTACGGCTAGGGCGACGGTAGGTTCTAACGGAGGATTTTCGCATTGATAATTGTCGCTCACAGTTTTCCAGGAGGACTGTGCCTCCAACAGGTACTCACCAATCGCCTCTTTGGCTACCCTCAAAAGCATCGCCCTGGCAAATTGGGAGTCGCTGGTGCCTGTAAGCACAACTTTAATGTCGTCCCAGATAAACCGGAATCCCTGCGAGTAGTTGAAGACGGACCCTTTCAAGACGGTGCTGTTGGGGATGCGAGCGATCCGGCCGTTGTATAAGTCCTTGCTGACCCAGTTCCCCGTTTCCATCAACGTTGTTCGCAGGAGTCCGATGTCGATCACGTCACCGCGAATATCGCCGATCTGAACTCTGTCGCCCACGGTGTACAGTTTTGAAAAACCGATCGAGAAAGCACCTGCGATGCTGGCCAGCACGTCCTGGAGGGCCACGGCCACACCCGCGCCAGCGACACCCAAAGCAAAGCTGAGGCGACCCAAGCGGTCTTCAAAGAGGATGGCGAGGAATAGTAGAATCGCAAGGTATCCGCAAAAGACCACAAACTTGCGGACCTTGTAACGCGCGTCGGCCCGGCCAAAGCGCCTGGGCAGCGTTTGTTCGAGCACCCGAAACGTGGCGTGGATGAACAGGATCCCGGCAACTGCCGCAACGCACTTGCCGACGAGTGAAAGCGAAACAGCCTCTTTTAGGAAATCATCCATCCAGCCGCCGTGATACCCAGTCCGCCGCTCCAGGGCGAAGTGAGACTATCGGATCCTGTAACGCGTTCGAACGACCGCGAGTTGTGATTTATGGTCGCTTGCCTTATTCCGTCCAGTACTGTTCGTCTCGTATTGTGCGGGACGAACGCGGTTATCATTGCCGCCGTGCGATCTTCGACCGAGGGGAAACGTCCCGTCGCTCCGCCTCAATTCATATGCCGCATGGCGGTTCCGCGAGAAACGAGAATCAGGCGCAACAATCCGCCATGCGGCTCAGATGTTCGCCTCGTACTTTTGCGAATAGAGCGTGCGCCTTTGCAAGACGGTAGATTTCCAAACCAACCTACATGAAAGGGGCGCCGGCTGTGTTCAGTGCGATCTGCTCCCGTTTTCTTGCGCGATCCGACCCAACCGAAGCACTCCGGCGGCGGCTGAATAACGCACAACATCTTTCCTGTCTGACATTGCAGGAACGATGCCCACAAGCAGAGTTGTGTCACCGCGCTTGGCGATTGCTTCAATTGCCGCCGCCCGGACACTCCAGGCCTTATCGGATACGGCATTCGCAAGCGCTTGGCCGCTGCGCGGGTCCGGGTCGCCGGCCAATTCTCGCGCGGCAGCGGCCCGCGTTGGTGCAGTGCTTCTTTTCTTCCAGGCATGCAGGGCCTCCATCCCATATCCTCCGTAAGGCAGGAAACCAATTCCCTGATCAAACGCAAACCGGACGGCCCGCGAGGGGGTCTTCATTTGATTCATTTCTTCGGTAATCGGTGATGTGTTGCCCTTCCGCACGCCAACGAGAAGCGAATAATACACGTCATATCCCGAGTTGCTCTTGAGCTGGACAAGAGCGTGACCGACAGCGAGTGCGACCGAGATATCTTTATCCGTCACCAAGCTTTGCAACTTCGGTATGGATTGAGGGGAACCAAGTGCGCCCAGAGCCTTCGCTGCGGCAGCTCGCACGTACGCTTCTTTATCCCCGAGCGCGTCCTCTGCCAATTGCACCGCCGCCGGATCTCCGGAATCGAGGCCGAGCGCCTGGATGGCATTCGCGCGCTTGTCCATGTTTGAGCCGTGTGCTCCTTGCACGAGCATGTTCCAAGCCTGCTTCTGAGCATCGAGCTGCGTCGTTGATTGCTGCGACGCGAGCGGCAAGTCGATAGCCGTTGCCGTGAAACAGAGCAACGGAGCCAGAAATGCCATGACGGAACGCATTGTAGTGGCACCTTGCCTTTCTGAAGGCCATGCGAGTTAGTAACCGACAATCAGCCCGGTCTGTTGCCGGAAACTCAATCCAAGTTCTTTCACCACAAGGCGTGCCGCCAATGAGATCGCAAAGGCGCAAGTGCGTTTTGCGATGGCGTGCATATCTTCCCCGCAAGCGCTTCTCATTGCCGAGAGCCGGGCGATCTATCTCGGGCGGAGGCCGGGGTGCACTTCGACGCGAGGTCCTGCGCGCCAAACCCATGGATGCGCATACGGATGAACGTAGTAGCCGCGATTCACCCAAACCCGACTCCACGGGGTGCGATCGAAATAGATGGTGTGCGCGCCCCACAGAAAATACGGATGCACCCATCCAAACGGGAAAAATCCCGCGGTGATGATCACCGCCGGCCCCCACCGGATCGCTCCGCCAACGAAAAATCCCGGGGCGGGCGGACCAAACACCACGAACGGGTCGTAATAGGGCACATAGATGTATGCCGGATTGACCGGCAAGATTTCCACATAGCCGTCGGTTTCGACGACGTTGCAGTACGGATTCGTCTGCAAGTAGCCATACTTGCGCGCCTGTTTGCGCAGACGCTGCACGGCGTCCATGACGTCCCCGCGCTGCACGAGCACGGCGTTGCCGAGCTGCTCGGTCCACCCCGGATCTTTCGCCATCATGTCGAGCACCGACGGAAACGGGATCAACGCGAGTACGCTCGGGTCCCACTGCAAATTATCTTCACGAATCGCGTTGGCAAGCACTTCGCCTTTGAGGTTGCTGTGCGCGTTGGCCCACGCGGCGGCCTCGGGGATTTCGTTCCCATAGGTGGATGCCGTCAGGATTTGTGCGAGCAGCGGATCAGGATACAGCGCGATGCGACTAACGAGATTTTCCAATTGTTTCTCGGTGAGCAGCGGGCCAGCCGGCGCTGGCTCGGGAGCGACCGGCGCTGCAGGAGGAGGCGGTGGCGGCGCGTTCTGCGCTGTCGCTTGAAATGTGAAGAGCGCGATGAACAAGAGGAGGACGATGAGCTTCGCGAATGGAATTATGCAAATCGAATCGCGGTGAAATTTGGGGCGCGTGGCGAGGCACGGGCGATCCTCAGCGACGTCATTTGTCGAAACACGATACTCAGCCGATCTCATACTGTTCCTCCTCTAAGAGCAGGTGGCGGATTGCCAGATCCAGTGCATGGCATCTATCGCTCCAAATGGGACGGAATTTGCTGGGGGGCGCTAAGTGTTCATGCACAAAACGGTTAATGAGATTTTCAGGCCATGGCGCGGCCACGAACGCGCTGGAAGAAGCCATCCGGTGTCACCCCACTGACAGTGATCCGTCAATTACGGGCCGGAAGATGCCAAGCCGGCGCATCTTGTAAAGCAGTGTCGTGCGTCTCACCGCGAGCTGCGCGGCGGCACCATGAGGGCCGCCGATCACCCACTCGGTATCCCGCAGAGCTTGCAATATATGCTCGCGTTCGGCCTCCGCCAATGATCGCGGTTTCAACGAGGCCTCTTTCCCAACGCGGTTCGCGTCAGGAAATTCGGGCGGGTGAAGAACTCGGTCTGACGACAGAATCACGCATCGCTCAATAACGTTTTGAAGCTCTCGGACATTCCCGGGCCAGGAATACCGAACCAGAGCTTCCATATCTTTCGGACGTACAACGTCGATTGTCTTATTCATCCGTTCCGCATAAGTTTTCGTGAAATGACGAACCAGAAGTGGAATATCCTCGAGCCGGTCGCGCAGTGGAGGAACTGTAATCGGGAAGACATTTAGCCGGTAATAAAGGTCTCTGCGAAATCGGCCTGTCTCGACCATCTCAAGGAGGTCTCGGTTGGTGGCGGCCACCAGACGAAAGTTCACGCGAATCGTCCGCGCGGTGCCCAATCTCTCGAATTCCTGCTCCTGCACGACTCGCAGCAGTTTGGATTGTAACTCCAGCGGCATATCGCCCACTTCATCGAGAAACATCGATCCCTTATCCGCCATCTCAAAACGGCCGATTTGTCGCGTGACAGCTCCTGTAAACGCGCCCCTTTCGTGGCCAAACAGCTCGCTTTCAAGCAATCCCGCAGGAATCGCAGCGCAGTTGGCGCTGACAAAATTCCGATCCCGCCGCGCGCTGAGGTTATGGATCGCCTTGGCGACGAGCTCCTTTCCGGTGCCCGTTTCGCCGAGGATCAGCACAGTCGAATCTGTCGCCGCAACGGTCTCCACTTGCCTCAGCACCCGTTTCAGGGTGCCACTCTCGCCGATGATCTCCGCTCCCCCACTATCCCGAAATTTGTCAATCAACTGACCGTTCGGCCAATCGGCTATGACTTCTATCATCCTGCCATCCCGAATGCTTCGCGTTGCTGTTGCCATGACATCCCCCAGTAATTTCTATTTCAAGACGGAGTGAACAGCATCCAGTAGCGCTTCAGAGTTGAAAGGTTTTTGAAAGAACGCGACGGCGCCGGCTTGGAGCGCCCGTTCTCGCACTCTTTCATCGGAGTGGGCGGTCATGAAGATGATCGGGACTGCGTTGGCGTCGCCGGAAAGCTGGCGCTGAAGCTCCAGTCCACTCATGCGTGGCAACTGGACATCCAGGACCAGACAAGACCTCTCGTTTGCCTCTCGGAAGTCCATGAACTGCTCAGCGCACGCGAACGTCTCGACGTTCAATCCGACCGACTCGAACAAATTGCCCAAGGCGTTTCGGATCGCTTCATCATCGTCAACAATCGACACCAAGAAGGGTTTGGAGCGCGTTCGCGTCATGGCCAAGATTTTCTCCGCCGCGTTCATGAAGGCCGAAGGGTACTGCCGGAGGGGGGCGCAGTCTATTACCTTGTCGGAAGGAGAACTAACACTTTTGGGAAGGGATCCCCAACCTTTCGGCCATGCGCACCAGATCCGGCACGGATTGAACTTGCATCTTGCGCATGACCTGTCCGCGATGAATTTTGGCGGTGGTTTCGCTGGTACCCAGTTGAGACGCAATCTGTTTGTTTAAGAGCCCAGCATTTACCAGCTCCATGACTTCGCGCTCCCGGGGCGTCAACGTATTAAATCGTTTGCGTGCCTCCATGACTTCCGTTTGTAGCTCGCGCCTGAGCCGATCGCGTTCCATTGCTCTTTGAACGGCATCCAGAAGGTCCTGGTCCCGGAAGGGCTTGGTGAGAAAGTCGACGGCTCCGGCCTTCATCGCTTGCACGCTCATGGGAATATCGCCATGACCCGTTATAAAGATGATGGGAATCTCGACCTTCGCCGCGGCCAGTTCGTTCTGGAAGTCAAGACCACTCGCTCCTGGAAGGCGCACATCCAGAACCAGGCATCCCGGTGCGTCCGCCCGCTCCGATTTCAGGAACTCCCGCCCCGACGCAAATGCCTCCGCCCGCAGCCCCACGGATTCGAGGACGTTCTTGATCGCAAGACGAACCGCCTTGTCGTCGTCAATCACGAAAACGGTTGGTTCGACAGTCACGCAGCGGCTCCCGCAGCCAGAGGCAACGTAAATTGAAACGTAGCGCCGTGAGCGGGGTTCGCGGTGGCCCACAGGCGGCCGCCATGCGTTTCGACAATCGTGCGGCTGATCGACAGGCCCAAGCCGATTCCTGCCTGCTTTGTCGTAAAAAAAGCCTCGAAGACATGGTCGATCAATTCTGGCGCGAGACCGCTGCCGCAATCGCGCACACTGATTAGAATTTGGCGTCCTTCGGTTGTCTTTGTCGCGATGGAAAGGTCTCGCAGCCGTCCCGTGACTGTACTCATCGCCTCGATGCCGTTTGCGATCAGATTCAGAATCACCTGCTCCAATTGCACGCGGTCGCCGAAGACGACGGGAAGGCCCGACTCCAATTCGGTTTCTAGAAAGACGTGATGTTTGGCCAACTCACCGCCGACGAGTCCGATGACTTCAAAAATCAATTCGTCGATCCTCAGCGCGGTTTTTTGCGGTGTGGCCTTCTTCGCGAGCGCGCGAATGCGTGTAATCACTTCCCCGGCGCGGGCGGCTTGTTGAATGATCGAAGCCAGTGATTCGCGGACCTTGTTCAGGTTCGGAGGCTCCGCCGCAAGCCATCGCAAGCAGGCATCGCCGTTCATCACCACCGCAGCGAGTGGCTGATTGACCTCGTGGGCAATGGAACTGGTCAACTCGCCCATGGTCATGACTCGGGAGAGATGAGCCAGCTCTGTCTGCGTTTTCAACAGGGCCTGTTCCAGCTGCTTGCGTTCCGTGATGTCCTGCGTCAAGCCGATCATTCGGACCGGCTCATCGCCGTCGCCGCAGTGGGTCCGACCCTTGCTGACGACCCAGCGTACTTGGCCGTCTGCACGGCTAATCCGGTACTCCACGTCCAATTCGCCGCCAGGTTTCAGAGCCGAGTTCGCTTCCGATTGCAGGCGAGTGCGGTCTTCCGCATGGACGAGCTGAAGGAAAGACTTCCACGGGCGATCTCGCTGGTCCGGCGCGACTCCAAAGATTCGAGAGTGTTCTTCCGACCATGAGACAACCCCTGTTCGAGGATTCCAATCCCAGACACCCGAACCGGAAGCCTTCTGGGCGAGGCGAAGCTGTTCTTCACTTTCCCGAAGGGCCTCCTCAGCGCGCTTGCGCTCCGTTAGGTCTCGCGTGATCTTCGAAAAACCAAGTAGATTCCCATCCCGGTCGCGCAGGGCCGTAATAACCACGTTGGCCCAAAAACGCGACCCGTCCTTGCGCACCCGCCAGCCATCCTCTTCAAACCGGCCTTCCGCGGCTGCCACCCGGAGCTGCATTTCAGGCTGGTTGATGAGTAATCTTTCAGGCGGATAAAAGCGAGAGAAGTGCTGGCCCATAATCTCTTTCGCATCGTAGCCCTTGATGTGCTCAGCCCCCACATTCCAACTGACGACGCGGCCGCTCGGGTCTAGCCCGAAGATGGCATAGTCTTTAACCGTCTCGACCAGCGAGCGCATTCGATCCTCGCTTCGGCGCAGCTCCTCTTCCGCAAGGTTGCGCTGCACGATTTCCGCGAGCAAGTCCGCATTGATTTTCCGAAGCTCGGAAGTCCTCTCTTCAACCCGCCGTTCCAGTTCGTCCTTCGCTTTACGGAGATCCTCCTGCGTGCGTTTACGCTCGGCAATTTCAACCCTCAGTGCCTCCGGGCTCGGTATCGCCAGTGCCTTGGGAATCAGCCCTACAAGTAGGATGGCGGTCGGGACCGAGGCTAACGCGGTCACTCCTTTGACCGCCCCTGATAGCCAATAGGTCGCGTGCCAAAGAGTCCACACTTCCATGGCGTGTGTGGCACCACACGTCAAGATGAATACTCCAAAACAAACGAACACCCAGTTGAATGGAACGTCCCGTCTCTTGCGGACGAAGTAAATAAGCGTGAGGGGAATCGAAAAATAGGCGAGCGCGATCAATGTGTCCGACACCACGTGAAGCCAGATCAGCGCAGGTTGCCACAGATAGCAATACCCGTGCGGCATGAAATCGCCAGAAGAAAACAGCTTCCTAAGAAACTCCATGCGGTCCTCCTCGCCTCTCTGGGAATCCAGGAGAGCCTCAAGAACACCACCGGGGCAATAGCGCCAGCGTTTTTGCGGCGCGGGAAGGAAAATCGGAGCCTTGCATAGAAAACGTGCCAGGCAGTCAACCGAGAGAATTAATGTTTGCCTTACTTGTGGGTACGGGCTTGATTACCAAGCCCAGCCGATGCTACGCCGCTACTGTACTCGCTTGTATGCGAATAGCAACGTAGAAAGTTTGAAGTCGAGTTCTGCGGGTGTCATGATTTCCAGGAAGAGGAAGGTCATCCAGTCGTTAATGCGGAAATGGCGGAGGCCGCAAATGATGGGGGTAATTAATGTGCGTGCGGGATCCCAACGAATCCGTTCACGCAGCCGCTGTCAAAGCACTGTCGAAGGACTGACGTAAATTCCCCGCAATCACTTGCCCCAAACCTCGCCCGCACCTGACATCCTGCGCTAATCCATTGCGTACAGCGAAGATGCCAAGAGTCCCAAGACTGTCATCGCGTTGGAACAAAAGATGCTTTGTTAGACCAGTGTCGGCAAGACTCCAACATTCAAATCGGAGAAACATTCTGTGGCGACGAAGCAGCATGAGATTAATTTCGGATTTGCAGTCGCCGAATGAATAGGTGGAAAGCCATATGAGCGTCACGCGGAGTCTTCCAACCGAGCCTCCTCGTCAAAGAAGTGAATTTGCGGTACGGCGAAATTCGTTGGCCGAGCCGGACTCCGGCAAGCGTGCGGGCCCGGCGCCGAACTAAGCGACAAAGGAGAGACGGCAATGAATGATCTGGAACTGAAGCGAAGTGTGGAAACAGAACTCAACTGGGAACCCAGCATTGATGCGGCCGAGATTGGCGTGGCGGCGAAAGACGGTGTCGTCACACTCAGTGGCCACGTCAAGAGCTTCTGGGAGAAATGGAGTGCGGAGCGCACCGCTTCCCGCGTGTCTGGCGTGCGAGCGATTGTGAACGAAGTCGATGTGCATCTGCCGACCTCGAGCGAACGCACGGACGAAGAAATCGCCAAGGCCGCGGTACACGCCCTGGATTCGTCCATCTTGGTGCCCTCGAAGCGGATCACGATAATGGTCTCCAATGGCTGGATCACCTTGGAAGGTGCGGTGGACTGGCAATTTCAGAAGAGGGCCGCCGAATCGGCCGTGCGTCATCTGATTGGCGTCAAAGGCATCATCAATTTGGTGGAGATGAAGCCAAGTGCCAGCGCCGGCGAAGTGAAGGCGTCGGTCGACGCGGCGCTGAGGCGCAGTGCCGAACTGGATGCCGGCCGGATCAAAGTCGACGCGGATGGCGACAAAGTCACGCTTCGCGGCTCGGTGCGCTCTTGGGCCGAGCGGGACGTGGCGGAACGCGCCGCGTGGGCGGCTCCTGGCGTCCGCGCTGTGGACAATCGCATTACCGTAGGGGCGCTTTCAGCTTCGGCATAGCATTGACTGCACAGCCGATTCGAACGGGGCTTTTTTAAAACACGATGGAAAGTGCATGGGAAACATTCAAGGAGAATGACAATGGCAAATCTAGCTAGAAGGGAAAACATTTTCGACGGGTTGTTCGATTTCAGGCGCGACTTCGATGGACTATTCAACCGTTTGCTGGCTCACTCGTCGCAAGGGACGCAAAATCCGGCAGCGCTTTTTGCCACGGTTCCGGCGATCGAGGCCCGCGTAGATGCCAAAGACAACCAATATCACCTGCGCGTAGCCCTGCCGGGCGTAGATCCAACCGAAGTCCAAATCAACCTTCAGGGTAAGGACTTGACGATTAGCGGCGAGCATAAGAGCGAGCAGGAGAAAAAAGAGTCGGATTACATGCGCAAAGAATTCTCCTACGAACATTTCGAGCGCACGGTCACGCTGCCTGAAAGCGTCGATACGGAGAAAATCAACGCTGATTTCAACAACGGCGTGCTCGAAATTACGGCGCCTCTTAGCTCGAGTGCCTTGCCCAAGCGGATCGAAATAAAGAGCCTGCAAAAGGCCAAAGGCGCAACAGCCTAACAAGCATTCAGGACACGCTGTATCTCAAAGAAAACCGAAGTCGAGGCGTGCAGGCGTCCGCTTGCGCGCTTCGATCGATTTGGAGCGTAAGGTGGCGACCAGACAACTCATCGATAGTGACGTTGCTCCCGTCAGATGCTTCGCGTTCGGCAGTTTGCTTCGGACGCGCGCTGATCCTATTACCAGACCGCAGCCGGCTGCGGAATCGAAAATGCGGGTGCGCGCAGTGACAAAGGCAAAGAAAGAAGATTCGGCCGCGCGGGCGGCGTTCGACGACAAGGAATTGAGTGAATGGGTCATGGCGCTCGGCGAGGAACGCTCGGGGCGTTTCCTCTGTGCGCTTGCCGAGGCCGTGATGAAGGCGGATGCCGAGGACTATTCCATCATCAGGCCGGCACTCGTGAACCTAAAGTGCAAATATCCCGACGCAAACTCGGACCGCGAGCGAGCTGGCGCCGTAATCCCCGACAGGCGGCGAGCGAAGCGAAATTCGCCAAGCGAAAGGAGAATAGAGCTATGAACATTCTGAAGCGATTCAGCGCTGCCGCCCTTCTGGTCCTCTTCTCTGTCTTGATCAATAGCGCCGGGATTCTCGACGCACAGGAATCTTCGGGCGCAAACCAGCCATCCGGGCAGGAAGCACCGGTTTCCGTTCCCAATAGGGCCGCCAGCCCACTCTACGAGGGAGAACAAGGCACTCAAAAATCCGAGATCGAGTTCGCTCCACTCAGCCGCACCGTGACTGTCAAATTTCAGGTCGAAGACCCCAACGGGTATTTTTTGCCAAACATCCGACCGGACAACTTCGCCGTATATGAGGACGGAGTGCGGCAGAAAAATCTCACGGTGGATGTCGAGCACGCGCCCGTGACCGTGGCGCTGTTGCTGGAATTTGGCGGCCGTTACCACGAATTGAACCAAACCACCGGACGCGAGGTAACGCAAGTCTGCCGGCAGTTTCTAGACCGCCTCCACAGCGACGACAAAGTTGCGATCTTTGCATACAACGGGAAATTGGTGACGCTTGCCGACTTCAATCAGCCCCGGGATGCGGATAACACCGCTCTCGATCAGTTAGGAACGCCGCCCGAATCGGAATTGAATTTCTACGATGCTCTCATCGAAACATCGAATCGAATGCGGAATGTCAGCGGGCGCAAGGCGCTCATTGTCGTATCGAGCGGGCTGGACACCTTCAGCAAGACGAGCTACCAACAAGTGCTCGGCGCGGTTCGGGAATCCGCGACCACGATTTACACGATTGGTTTGATTCGACTGATACAACCGGATCTCTCCTTCTACGGGACTGCGGCGCCCTTTGCGCGCATTGATTGGAACAGCGCGGAAAATCAACTGGAAGCGCTTGCGAAAGGGTCAGGGGGCCGCGCTTACGTTCCGGGCGCCGATGGGGAGATAGCCGCGATTTACGACGACCTCATGGAGAACCTGCGAGTCCGCTATGTGATCACGTATGTGTCGTCCAACACAGCGACGATTGGACCGCCGCGGAATCTTCGCATCGAGCTGATTGACCCGACCACCGGTGGCCCAATGAAAATCCACGACGCCAGTGGCAAAGTAATCGAGGCAAGAGTCTATCTTCAGGCTAGTTACGCACCGAAGAACGCAAAAGGCGATTGACACAACGATTTTGTAGGTGCTCGGGGCTGGCGGTGCGACGGCCGGCAAGAAGTCTTTAACTAAATTCCTTCGGAACCACGAGGGTGATCGGCGACCTGTCATTGGGCTAGCGTAGGAGGGGAGAATGCGACTCGTAAGAATCATTTTTGGGCTGTTTCTTCTGATCATGGTGGCGAGCGGCGCGGCCGCGCAAAATGTATCTACGGACTTCGATCCGAGGGTGAATTTCTCGCAATACAAGACCTATATGTGGATCAGTCCTCCGCGAATCGTGGGGGATCCGTTCATGGAGCCACGTTTAAGGAATGCCGTAAATGCAGCGCTCGCGGCTAAGGGCTGGCAGCTGGTAACGGCAGGGGCGGACGTGAGCCTTGTTGCACACGTTGCCACGCGGGAACGGCACACCCTCGAAACGTTCTATGACGGACTTGGCGGTGGTTGGGGCTGGCACCATTGGGGGCTTGGATTCGGCGAAGCGGTTACGACGGAGCACCCATACGAGGTCGGGACGCTGGTGGTGGATTTGTTTGACACTCGGAGCAAACAACTCGTGTGGCGCGGAGTCGCGACGGATACTTTGTCGGAGAAGCCGGACAAGAACGTCAAAAAGCTCAACAAGGCCGTCGAGAAGCTCTTCAAGAACTTTCCGCCGAAGTAATTCCAAAACATTCGCTGCGCTAGCGGGCGCGGCAGTCGCGGTCTGGATGATCAATCCTTGACGCTCTGAAAGCGTCGCAGGAGGAGCCGTTATGAGCGTTGCAGCAGCTTCTGTTCCTACATTGCTAAAAAAATCTTTAACTTGGTCAATCGTGCTCAGTGTTCTGATGATTCTGGCCGGCATCCTCGCCATCGCGGTGCCCCCGATTGCTGGAATCGTAGTGACCGTGTTTGTCGGCTGGTTGCTGGTGTTCAGCGGCGGTGTGCATCTAGTTTTCGCCTGGCACACGCGCGCCACGCGGGCGGCAATTTGGGAGGTACTCGTAGGCATTCTCTACGTTGCGGTTGGCGGATACCTGCTTATAAATCCCGTTCTGGGGATCGTCTCCCTCACTCTCGCCCTCGCCATCTACTTCGTCGCGGAAGCGGCGCTGGAACTTATTTTGTCTTTCCGGCTCCGGCCAATGCCCGGGTCCGGATGGCTGTTGCTCGATGGAATCATCACCGCGATCCTCGCCATCATTATTTGGAGAACGTGGCCGTTGAGCTCCGCGTGGGTGCTTGGCACTCTCGCGGGTATCAGCATGATGTTTAGCGGCACAGCACGCTTAATGCTCTCTATGGCGGCGCGGCGCGCGCTCACCAATTGACCTGAACCGGCGGGAAACCGACCGATTCTCGATCGTGTGGACGCTGGGCGCGGCAGTCCGTCTGCGACGAGATGTCATTGGCGCAATACTGCAAGTGAACAATTATGACGGCCGAGAACGACTCTCGAGATGTCCAGCCCGCCATAGTGAAGGTCTTCGGGCGGACCAGGTGCGCCGCGGCTTATGTGGTGCGCGACTTCCTTCATCGTTTCGATGTGCCTTTCGAGTGGAGCCGCGAATTTGCAGGATGCGCGCGAGGACCAAGCTCCGAGCCCGGCTCCGACAATGGTGACGTGCGGTCTCGGCACAGCGACTAGCCCGCGGCGCTGAGGAACAGCGGCTTTACCAGCGCTTCGATCTTCGCGGCCATTTGTTCGGCGGGAATGCGGTCGGCGGTTTGAAACCACTGGCGCGCGGCTCCGAAGACGGCCCAAGCCGCAGTGGTCGCGAGAAGCGCCGCGTCGCCGCCCGGCGCCCGGCCGTGGCTCTCGAGCCCATGCCTGAACATGCCTTCGACCACCGGGATGATCGAGCCCTCAAGCGGGATGAGCGCGCCTTTCACCGGGCAGTTGGTGACCTCGGTCAGATAGTCGCAGACGCCGAGGGCAATCGCCCGAAGCGCCTGATCGCAGTCGGTAAACGAGATGCCCCGGCGATCAATCAGCTCGCGGAAGCGAGACTCGGTCATGGCCTGCAGCAGCGTGGCCTTGTCCTGGTAATGAAGATAAAAGGTAGCGCGATTTAGAGTCGCTTCGTCGGCGATCTCCTGGACGGAGATCTGCTCGAACTCCTTCTGGGTCAGCAGCTTAGCCAAAGCGTCCATCAGCATGCGGCGACTCCGAAGTATGCGCGGATCCGTGGTATCCAAGGCGGACTGGGTTTCCGGGGTCATACGGTCCTTAAATATACCCTTATTTGACGCCTCCGGGGCCCAAAACGACAGTTGTTTATTTTCTTTGAGTCGACATGTGATTACTAAGCATCAGTTGTTGTATAGGAGGATTTATCTATGACCAGACTGCTGCATATCGATTCCAGTCCGCTCTACGGCCGCTCGGTGTCTCGCGAGCTGACCGCTACGTTCGTCACCGAATGGAAGGCTTCGCACCCGAATGGAGAGGTGGTTTACCGCGACCTCAACGCGATTGCGATCCCGCCGGTGTCCGCGGAATGGGTCGGCGCGGTCTACACGCCGGAGGATGCTCGCACTCCGCTGCAAAAGCAGCTGCTGTCGCTTTCCGATTCGCTGGTCGCGGAGCTCCAGCGCGCGGATGAATACGTGATCGGAGTTCCGATGCACAATTTCGGCGTGCCATCGGCGCTGAAGCTCTGGATCGACCAGATCGCGCGCGTCGGAAAAACATTCTCGTACACGGGCGGAGCGCCGAAGGGCCTGCTGACCGGCAAGAAGGCAACGTTCCTCATCGCAACGGGCGGGATCTACGACGCCCAGACCCAGATGGCTTCGTTCAATTTTGTGGAGCCCTACCTACGCTCGGTTTTCGGATTCCTGGGCGTGACGGACGCGAAGTTTCTGACCGCCGGCGGCACCGCGGCCCTGAATCAAGGGGGGGACCGCGAAACTTTTCTTGCGCCGCATCTGCAGGCGGTGCAGACACACGTGCAAACACCGCAGGGCGGCCACGCATGAGAATCGCGACGATCATCGCTCGCCTTTCGCTCGGGTTGATCTTCACCGTTTTTGGGCTGAACGGATTTCTGAATTTTATCCCGCACCCGCCACCGACGAATCCGCTGGCCGTTCAGTTTTTTGTGGCAGTCAGCGCGTCGCACTTTGCGACGTTCTTTTTCGCGCTGCAGGTTCTGGGAGGATTGCTGCTGCTCTCCGGCTATTTCGTACCGCTGGCGCTAACTGTGCTCGCGGGCGAACTCTACAACATACTCGCGTTCCATATCACGCTTTCGCCGGCGACGATCGCTCCCGCGCTGGTGGCCTGCGGGCTGTGGGTGGTGGTCTTCATTCCGTACCGTGAAAGTTTCAGCGGCATCTTCACGGCGAAGCCGGCGACGACGGCACGGGTTGCATAACAAGCCGCTAATAAAAAGACAGGCGACCCGGCCCTCCTGCACAAAGGAGATTGGATCATGGCAGCCAGCGACATCGAAAGGGTTCTGACTGTATTTGAAGGCATCGGCAGCAGGCACCCAGAGCTTGCGGTCAAGTTCATCGACTCGGCGAAATACAAACAACATAATCCGCAGGCGGCTGGTGACATTGATGGAGTGCGGACGTGGATCAACCATCTGCCGCGGATGAAAAGTCCGCTGCAGACGATTCGCGCGTTTCAGGACGGCCCGTATATTCTCACGCACTCCAAGGGAGACCTGCTCGGCGAAAAAGTTTTCTTCGAGATTTTCAAAATGGAAGAAGGCCTGATCGTCGAGCAGTGGATCTTCTCCGAAAAGGCGGCGCCGGCTGCGAACAAAAGTGGCCACACCCAGACGGACGGTCCGACCGAGCCCAAAAATCTCGCGGACACAGAGAAAAACAAATCGATCGTTCGGGACTACTACCAGACCGTGCACATCGCGGGAGACCACAGCAAAATTCCGCAATACGTTTCGGCAGACACCATCCGCCACGAACTCGGCGTCAGCGACGGACTCGCCGCGTTCCTGCGCGACTTGGAAGCAATCCAGGGCCACCGGACCATCGACGAGATCAAGTTCGTGCTGGGCCAAGGCGACCTTGTTTTCGTCGCCGCCAAGGGAACGCATGAGGGCGCCCCGTGCGTCTATATCGACCTGTACAGAGTTGCAGACGGGAAGATGGCCGAGCACTGGGGATTCCCTCAATCGATTCCGCCGCAAAAAGAATGGAAAAACAAAAACGGCATCCTCTAAATCAGCTCCGCTTCGCTGGAGGCTATGCTTCGTAACTCCTAAAAGCGACAAACCGCTTGTGAACTCATCGAATGTCAAATCTTCAAAGTCTTTACTCCGCTCTTGTAGTCCAAGCTTCTTCTCAGCCTCGGCAAGCGCAACCATGTCAGCTCCCAAGGCTGGAGGGCTAATGCTCGCTTTCGCGACGTATGCTCTGATCGCCCCGGGAAGCTTCTTACGGACGTCGGCGCAACGGTCGGTAACTGTCGCGATTGCAGAACACAGCCCATCATCATCGTCTGCATAGACCGCACGGATCGCGTCTTTCACGCGCGATTCGATTCCTTCGATCAGCATCAAATCCTGCGCATACTCGCGGAAGAATGAGGCCATATCAGCGGTAGAAGTGCCTCCGTAAAACCGCAACTTCGGTCCTGGTGTAAACTGATGCCATTGGAGTGACACAAATGGCAGGAACAATTTCACTCGAACCGCCCGCACCAGCTCGGACCGCCGAACGAGCCTACGCCGAAGCAGCGTCAATTCCCTGGTACATATGGTGTTGCGTGGTGTCGGTGCTGTCAGCAGTCATTGGAAGCGCGTGGGATATTTCTTGGCACGAAAGCGTCGGGCGCGACACGTTCTGGACTCCGGCGCACATGCTGATTTATTTGTCCGGAGTCCTGGCCGGGATTTCCTGCGGGTACCTGATTCTTTCCACGACGTTCGAGAAAAAATCAGCGCTACGTGATGTTTCCATTTCGATGTGGGGCTTCCGAGGTCCGCTCGGTGCGTTCATCTGCGCCTGGGGCGGGGTGGCCATGATTGCCTCGGCGCCGTTCGATAATTGGTGGCACAACTCCTACGGGCTGGATGTAAAAATTCTGAGCCCGCCGCACGTACTTCTGGCGCTGGGAATGATCGGAATCCGATTTGGCACCTTGGTGATGGTTCTCGCAGAGATGAACCGCGCGCACGGAATATTTCGCCAGAGGCTGGAACGCATTCTATTTCTCACCGTGGTTTTTCTGATGGGAATGACGGTTGGGATCGTGCAGGAACTGACTAACCGCGTGTTCATGCACGGGGCGAAGTTTTATCTGGTAATGATGATCGCGGCACCAATCTGGATGGCAACCGTATCATGGATTTCAGGACATCGCTGGGCGGCGACAATCATGACGGCCATGTACACGGCGATGCATCTCTGTTTTACCTGGATCCTTCCGCTGTTCGCGGCTGAGCCGAAGCTGGGACCGGTGTATCAGCACGTGACGCATCTGATTCCGCCGGATTTCCCGATGTTGTTGATCGTTCCGGCAATTGTTTTCGATCTGTTGCGGCGGCGCACGGCGGGGTGGAGCCGGTGGAGGCAGGCTGCCATTCTGGGAGCTGCGTTTCTGGTTAGCTTCATCGCCGTGCAGTGGCCCTTCGCGAACTTTCTGATGTCTCCCGAGTCACGGAATAGAATCTTCGAAACCACGAATTATCCCTATTTTGTGCCGTCCACATCTCCCTGGGTACGCAACGTTTTCATTCACACCGAACACACGGCCGGCGAATTCTGGCTGCGCCTGGCAATTGCCCTAGGCGTCGGGATCTTGATGATCCGCATCGGGATGGCCTGGGGTGAATGGATGCGGCGGATCCGTCGATGAAAAAGGAATTCAGGACACGGCTACTCCTATTGGTGGTTTTGTCGCTCAGCGCTGCGATTCCTGCTGTGGCGCACGTGGGCAGCGCGGATGTTTATTACGAGGGTGATGCGGGCCCATATCACCTCTTTGTTACGGTACGGATGCCGCAGGTGGTGCCGGGTGTGGCCGAGATCGAAGTGCGATGCGAAAGCGGCGACGTGAATGCGGTCGAAATCGTTCCTTTGCGGCTGAGCGGGCCGGGCTCCAATCTCCCACCCACACCTGATCGAGCCGTGGCTTCCAAGGACGATCCGCAATTCTTTACCGGCAGTCTTTGGATGATGGAGTTCGGCGCGCTACAGGTCCGCGTCATCGCGGATGGGACGAAAGGCCAAGGGGAGCTTTCAGTGCCCGTGGCTTCGTTTGCGCAGCGCACGTTCCCGATGGGAAAACCGCTCGCTGGACTGCTGGTGGTAATGATGCTGGTGCTCGGAATTGGAGCCGTTTCAATTGCACGCGCGGGGGCGCGCGAAGCCAGCCTGGAGCGCGGTGCGGTTCCTGGTCCCTCCAACGCGCGCGGGGCCAAGATCGTGACGGTGGTGACGATCATTTTGGTGGCCGGCCTTGCTTATCTTGGGAAATCCTGGTGGAAGCTAGAGGACGATAGCTACCAGAGCCGCGTAGCTTTCTACAAGCCGCCGACAGCGGTAACCACACTGGAAAACGGGAGCCGCCTCATTCTTCGGGCGAAAGGGCAAGATCCCAAGTGGTCAGAAAGAATCAATATGGGCGAGTTAGTTCCCGATCACAATCACCTGATGCATTTGTTTCTGATCGAACTCCCTGGGTTGAACCGGATGTGGCATCTTCATCCAACTCTTGCCGAGGGCGGCGCGTTTGTGGACGATTTGCCGACAATGCCGGCCGGCCATTATCAGGTCTTCGCGGACGTGGTGGATGCGCGGGGATTTCCCTGGACGCTGGTCGGGACCCTCGATCTGCCGCAAATACATGGCGACGCTCTAAGCGGTGACGACTCGGCCTGGTCGGGTGAAGGGATCGCGCCGGGGAAAGACAGCAGTATTTCGCAGCTATCAGACGGCGGGCGGATGACTTGGGAGCGCGGGCCGCGTCCGCTGAAGGCCAATGCAGCCGTGGATTTCAAGTTTATCGTCGCAAACAAGGACGGAGGTCCAGCGCGCGACCTCGAACCCTACATGGGCATGGCGGGCCACGCAGAATTTGTGCGATCAGACTTGAGCGTATTTGCGCACGTGCACCCGGCCGGTTCGGTACCGATGGCTTCTCTGGAGATGGCTCAGGCCGGCCTTATGGGCGACACGTCCTCGATGCCGGGTGCGATGGCGATGGCACCGGCATCCGGCACATTGCCTGCGGAGGTGAGTTTCCCGTACGGTTTCCCGAAGCCAGGAAACTATCGGATTTTCGTGCAAGTGAAGCGCGCTGGAAAAGTAGAGACAGGAGTATTTGACGCACTTGTGCAGTGATTTGCAGGATCCTTCCCCGAGAACGATCGTCGCGCCGTTCCCCCATCTGGCCATGCGCAAAGGACAAACACGCAGCTAGCGACGAACGAGAGTGGACAGCGTCGCTGTGCACCGAGCGTGCACGAATCCATCGTTTTCAACACATGGGAGTGAGCTTCGAGCGAGAAACAGATTCCCCGATTTGTTGGAAACGTTGGTAGCTGGCAGTGATGGATGGAGTCGAGTCTCGTGCCTTGCAAACAGGAGGTCACTGGGTCGATCCCGGTTGCGCTTACCATTGCTTTCCCGTCGTAAAACTCGTCACCAATTCGTCACCAAGACTAGCCGATTTCACGCCCTTTTCGGGCCGGTCAGAACCGGAAAAGCAAGACAGGCGAAGGGATTTAGCTTTCTGACCACACAATTGACACGGTGGAGGTCTGCGGTTCGAGCCCGCACGGGCCTACCATATTTTTCAATCGCTTCCCAGACTGTCTTCCGACTCACATCATGTTTTGTGTCGTAGCCCGTCTCTTTGCGCACTGAAATGGGCATTGGTTTCTCGAGCAGAACACGAGCTTCGGCCCTACCCATTGGGTACGGTCTTACAAAGCGGCACACGAATCTGATAGGTTGGGTTGGGTTGGGTTGGGTTGGGTTGGGTTGGCTTATCGGAGAGTGCGTATGCCGTGCCTCGTACTGATAATTTTTCTCGCGTTCCCCAGGATCGCGCTGGTCTTGTTGTTCTTTTTCACAAATTACCTGCAACGCGCGTATCATGGATTTGTCGTGCCGTTGTTAGGATTTCTGTTTCTTCCGTTGACGACACTAGTGTATGCGTGGATGGCAAATACAGGACAGCCTATAGCTGGCATCAATTTACTATTTCTCGTCATTGCCGCCCTTGTCGATTTGGGCGGACTCGGGCACGGTGCCTCTCGCGGGAGAAACGAGTGAAGCTTGTTCAACAATGCTGACCAAGGCTGAAATCAAGAGCGGAGCCCGAAAAGTTCGGAATTTTAGTTTGCTCGCGGTCGGCGCGATATTGCTTGGGCTGATCGGAACGATTTGGCTAATCGTCGCAATGGTTCACTTTTTCTGGAGGCACTCGTAACTTCTTCTCCCACCCGTAAAACCACATCTGTTTAGTACAGCGTTGGTGGCCAGTTTGGGGACACACGGAGTGTCAAGAAGAGGTCTCAATTTGTTGCAATTTTATGATCAGCGATCCGCTCGCAACCGAGTGGGCGCGGCCGAATAGGAGCAGCTCTTCCACGCAAATCCTTACTGTTGGTGACTTGCAAGCAACATTTTGGCCCGCGGCTGGAATGCTCGGCGCTTCTCTTCGCTTCGGTGGAGTTGAGCTTCTGCGCCGCGTCGACGATCTCGATGCGGCCCGCATCAAAGGAAGCACCGCGGGCATTCCACTCCTGTACCCTTGGGCAAATCGCCTCGGCAGCTTGCAATATCGCGCGGCTGGCCGTCAGGTTTTGCTGGATTCCTCTTCGCCGCATTTGCATTTCGATGATCAGAAACTTCCTATGCACGGTGTTCCCTGGTCTCAACTGCAGTGGAACGTTGTTTGGAGCCACGCGGATGCACTAACCGCGCGTTTGGATTGGTTGAGCCAGGAACTACTCGCGATTTTTCCATTCCCGCATCACGTCGAGATGGCGGTGCGGCTGCGGCCTGTTGATTTGGAGATTCAAACTACAGTCTTTGCAGATTCAGGTTCACCGGTTCCGATCAGTTTCGGTTTCCATCCCTATTTCGGCCTTCCGGAAATCCCGCGGGCAGAGTGGACGCTGAACGCTCCTGCC
>DATNLN010000112.1:0-3637 GCA_035602855.1 Candidatus Acidiferrales bacterium | reverse complement strand
GGTGACGAGGAAATTCGAATGAATGAGCACGATCGCGTCTTTCGCGGCCGCCCCGGCTTTCGCGAAGCCGGCATCGTCGCCCATGCCGGCGTCCACGACGTCGGCGGTGACGCCGCCTTCGGCAGTGGGGGGCGACCAGCCGATCGAAACCAGGCGAACCGGAAATGGCGCGGGGGAAAGAATTTCAAGATGCGTGTGGCCTTCGGACCAGCTTATGGGAATGGTGAATTTTTCGGTATGCACGTCGTCAACACCGGCGTGACGAAAGGCTTGAACTCCCCAATCCGCGGCTCGGTCGGAGGAAGGCGTGCCGGTGACCCGGCCGCCGATCGTATCGCTCAGGTAGCGGAGATTTTCTTCGAGTGGAGAGGGACCGAGTGCGGACTGAATCATCGTGGGTGCGAGTTCGGCGCAGGATTTTTGCACCGAACAGGCACCGGAACCTTGCGGCAGCTGCGCCGAGAGCGGTGCGGGCTTGACGGGAGGTATTTGAGCGGCCGTTGCAAACGACAAAACCAGCAGGCCAGGGACGAGTAACCAGAGTTTGAAAGTTCTGTGCAAGGCTTCCGCTCCCCACGAAGAATTTCCGGTACAGGCTTCCAGGACAGGAGTGTAACCCGAAAGCATTTTCCGTAAGCGAATTCGTGATGCCGGAGCGAATGGCGATGAGATGCGCGAGCGATTTTGGTTGTGAAGAAGTTGTGGATAACTCGTGCGCACGGAAGAATTTGCAAGGCCCGAGCAGTTTCTACCTACGATTGATGGACTGCGGAAGCGGTCGGATCGCACATCTTTCTCATTTTGAGGCACTTAAATAACTGGGTGTTTGGCAAAGAGCCTGCCACGGCCAAGTGCCGGGTTTGAAACTGACCGTCGCTTTCGCAATGGGGAAATGGGAGCCGCCGAACCTGATCGGCGCGGTTGAGTGTCTGTAAGTAGTTCGTGCAACAAGAGATGTAGACATACCGTAGGGCAACGCAACATTACAAATTGGCTCGTAAATTCTAACGCTTCGCCGCATGTAATCCTGGGCAAGCAGACGGAAGGCTCATATTGAAAAAAGTTCGCGTTTTTCCAAAACTCGTTCCGCGCGAGAATAAACGAGAAGCGAACCACCCCAACCTATTTCTGTTTTGCGAATCGTCGAGCGGAACGGCGCAGTTCCGCGCAACGGGCGGCGCAGACCTGGAGTGCACGGTCGAGCGAATCGCGGGACTGCTGGCGATGCAATGCCTGGTGCGCGGACAGAATCCAGGTGAATTTCAAGTGCTGGTGCCTGCGGAACAATCGCTGGTGGCGCGGCTCATATCGCGGACCGAAGAACTGCTGAAAGAGGGGCGCGCGATCGCTTGCCCCACCTCTTTGAGCGCGCGGCAGAGAGAAGTGCTGGATGCGGTGGTGGGCAACCGCGCGAACAAGGAAATCGCGTCGCGACTGAATATCACGGTGCGCACGGTGAAGTTTCATGTGTCTTCGCTGCTGAGCAAATTCGGAGTGGACACGCGCGCGGAACTAGCGCGCAGGGCTGCCGGGTTCATGCGGCCGACGCTGCTGGAAAACGAGGCGAGGGATCAGGCCCAATCCACCAAGGGAAACCGAGGTCTGGTTCCCGAGCAAGCGATGCAGAAAACGGCGCTGGCGATTGCGAATGGCTCGCGCAGCATGCGCTTCCCTGGCCGCATTCTTACCGCGTAAAAAAAGAACGCTAAGCTGGTAGTAATCAGGCGGGTTCCGCTGCTTAAGGTGTGCCTGGCGGATTGACTGAGAACGCCTTGTGCAACTGCTCTCGCCAATCGGGCAACTGAATTCCGAACACGCGATTTAACTTAGAATTCGAGAGAAGCGAATGGGCGGGACGGCGCGCGGGAGTGGGATATTCGGCTGTCGTGATGGGAATCACCCGGCGCGTTAGCAGTTCCTTTCCATTGGTCGCTGCCTGGAACCAAGTGGCCGAATTCGATGATTGCGCCGCTTCCTGCAGAATCGCCTGAGTAAATTCGTACCAACTTGTTTTCCCAGCGGCAGTCATGTGATAGGTGCCGCTCCGCTCTGACCACGCGGCTGTCCCATCCTTTCGATTGCAAATCTGCTCGAGAGCTTTGACGGTGGCGCGGGCGATTTCGCGGCTCCAGGTGGGAGCGCCGACCTGGTCGCGGACAATCCGAAGTTCTTCGCGTTGCGTTGCGAGGCGCAGAATCGTGAGCAGGAAGTTCTTGCCGCGCCTGGAATACACCCATTCGGTGCGAAAGATCAAGTGGTCCGCGCCCGAATCGCGGACGGCTTGCTCGCCTGCAAGCTTCGTCCTTCCGTAGGCACTGATGGGATTCGGCAAGTCATTCTCAGCGTACGGCGAATTCTTGGCGCCATCGAAGACATAGTCCGTCGAGTAGTGGACCAAGGCCGCGCCAATTTTCTTGGCTTCTTCGGCCATGACGGCGGGAGCTTCGGAATTGATGGCGCAGGCCAGAGCTTCATCCTTTTCCGCCTGGTCCACGGCAGTATAAGCTGCGGCGTTCACGATCAGATCCGGGTGAACATCCCGAATTAAATTGCGAATCTGGGCGGGACGCGAAAGATCGCACTGTTCGCGATCGGTGACGATGACCTCGCCCAGCCGAGGCAGCATCTGCTGAAGGTCGTCCCCCAGCTGGCCATTCTTACCTGTCAAAAGAATCTTCGGTTTCATTGTGGAGAATAGCGAGGAAGAAACTCACGCGGAATATTGGCGAGGGTGGGATTTTTCGCGTCCTTATCGGAAACCAGCGGACGGGCGACGCCCCAAGCGATATCAATGTCAGGATCGTTCCAAAGGATGCCGTGCTCGTCACCGGGAGTATAGAAATCGCTGCACTTGTAAAGGAATTGAACGTTTTCGCTGAGCGCCAGGAAACCGTGCGCAAATCCCGCAGGGATGAAAATTTGATTATGTTCGTCCGCGGAAAGGCGGACGCTGCTCCATTTGCCAAAATAAGGCGAGCCCGAGCGAATGTCCACGGCCACGTCGAGCGCTTCGCCTTCGATGACGCGGCAAAGCTTGGCCTGCGCATGGTGGGTCTGATAGTGCAGCCCGCGCAGTGTGTGCTTTATGGAGCGAGAATGATTGTCCTGCACAAACACGTCGCGGATGCCCAGCTCGGCGAATTGGTCGCGATGGTAGGTCTCCATGAAAAAACCGCGGGCGTCGCTAAGAACCTTGGGGCGAAGTTCGAAGACGCCGGGGAGAGAAGTTTCGATTCGCTGCACTTGGTTTGAGCTCCTGCAAAAGTCGTGCTGCAGACTAACGCAGCACGCGGTTCGATCACTTTATCAGTATGCGTTCCAAGGCTCTAGCGGCCGAAAAACTCCCGAGAGTGCGCTAGCTCGTGGACTTTCGTCCAGACTCCGCAATCGCGTGGAGAGAAGAGTCGCGATTCTCGTAATATTTCTGGTAGTAGGTCAGGTAATCGCCGTCGCGGACCCCTGCCATCCATTTGGTATTGGCGCGATACCAGTCAATGGTCTGGCGCAAGCCATCTTCCAAAGAAATGGAGGGTTTCCAGCCCAGCTCTCGCTCGATCTTGTCGCACCGCAGGGCATAGCGGCGGTCGTGGCCGGGACGGTCTTTCACGTAGGAAAGCAGCGCTTCGGTTTTGCCGGT
>DATNLN010000109.1:0-65382 GCA_035602855.1 Candidatus Acidiferrales bacterium | reverse complement strand
GCCAAGTGCCGCCGCAATTTTCAGAAGGTTCCGGCGGCGTAAATCATTCAGACGAGTCATTTTATTTCCACCCCCTTTCGCTTGATTGGATAGGTCAGCGCGAAACGTACTGGGCCAGTCCATTTCCATAGGACCAATTCTCTTTCGGCACCTCAACGAGGTTGATGAAGACATCCTCGTTGCGAAGCTTCACGGCCTGATGGAGGCGGTCGGTAAGCTCCTGGTAGAAACTTTGCTTCAGCTCCACAGATCGTCCTGCGTTGAGCGTGATTTGAAAGTAGATACAATCGTCCGTGCGATGGACGCCGAGATAGTCACGATCAAACGGCAACGCGCTCTTGCGATGTTCGGTATTCACTTGGAAGCGATCACCCTTGGGAACGTTAAGGACGTCCAGCAAGGTCTGGTAGACAATTTCGCCGACTTGAGTGCGATATTCCTCTGATTTTCCTTCGATGAGGTCGATGCGAACGATTGGCATTTCTCCTCCTCCTTTTAGGATTGCTGATTTCGTCTTGCGCTCCTGCGTTTCTCCGTTTTCGTCCTTCTACGTTTTATTAGATATTCGGGCATCCTATCTGGTGCATGCATTGTTAGAATGCTTCTCATGCGCGACGTGCATTTACGGAACCTGGACCTGAACCTGATACATCCCCTCCACGCGCTTTTGGAGGAGTGCCACGTCACCCGCGCGGCACAACGAAGTTTCTTAAGTCAATCGGCGATGAGCAGGGCGCTGGAGCGGTTACGCGAGATGTTCGAAGACCCTCTGCTTGTTCGTAACGGCCGCGGCTATGAGCGCACGGCGCGGGGAGAACGTGTGCTGCGAGAGATCGAGTCGCTCATGCCGCGGCTTGAGGATATGGTGCGAGGAGAAAAATTCGATCCAGCGCGAAGCCAGGAAGTATTTCGCGTGGCAATGAGCGACCATGCCTCGATGATTGTGTTGCCAGCGCTCTTGGCGAGCTTGAGGAGAGCAGCGACTCACGTAAAGGTCGAAGTGTCCGCGTCTGGGGGTGAGACTTATGAGCATGTCGCGGCGGGAAGGATCGATACGTTTCTTTGCGCAGAAGAGGCGCCTCCTTCTCTAGACTCCGAAATGCTCTTTACCGTAGATTTTGTTTGTCTGGTAGGCGCGGCGCTGCGGGTACGTGGCCGTCGTCTAACCCTGAAACAATATCTGGAATTCGAGCATGCCCTAGTGGAGATACGGAAGGGGCAACAGGCTTTAGTGGATCGTGCTTTGGCACAGCTTGGCGAAAAGCGGCGTGTCGCGCTTACTCTACCATTTTTTGTACCCGCGATCTTTGCCATTGCACAGACAGACTTGATTCTCACCGTGCCGCGCAGATTGGCAAAGATCACCGCGGGGATGGCTGGTGTGCGCGTGGTGGAAGCGCCGCGTGAGATCAAGTCCTTTCCGTATTTCATGGCATGGCATCCGCGACTCACGAATGAACCTGCTCACAAATGGTTTCATGAACAACTGCGATTGGCTGTTCGGACCGTCTGAGCAGTTCGAAGCTGACATCGTTGGTGTCGCATCGACCGGTTGAGCTGGCAGCCGTAACCAAACATTCAAAATCTGGCTTGGGGCGATTGTCCGGTTGCGCGACTGTGCCGGTGCGGCGAAAAAGCTTGCCATTGCTGGATAGGCGGGGTAAACAAGCAGTTCAAATGTCCAGTGATGTTTCGATTCCTACGCTTGGATTGCATCTCCACACATATGCTTGGGAAGACGCTACGGTGGTGCGTTGCACTGGGCGGCTTACAACCGAGACCTCGGCGCAGCTGAAGACGGAAGTAAAGGCGCTGCTGCCAAACAAAAGGCCCGTGATCCTGGACCTGAGCGAACTCGGGTACATGGATAGTTCGGGCCTCGGGACGCTGGTGGGACTATACATTTCAGCGAAGGGCGCGAAGTGCGAATTGCAGCTGCTCAATTTGAGCCCGCGGATCCGCGAACTCCTCAGTATTACGAATGTTCTCTCCGTATTCGAGACTTGCGGGCGCACGGGGATGCGCCTGCCATGACGAGCTGGTGGTGCGGCACTTGTTCGAAAACG
The DNA here is from genome assembly GCA_035602855.1 of Candidatus Acidiferrales bacterium. GTDB lineage: Bacteria > Acidobacteriota > Terriglobia > Acidiferrales > UBA7541 > Palsa-295. The sequence continues at coordinate 63,316 of DATNLN010000109.1, read as the reverse complement.
CGACACATCAGATAGTACGTCTCACTGCACCCGATTTTGATTTGCCGGATTTCTGAAGTTTCCACCCGAACTTCTTCGCCAGTTTTCGCAAGTGGCGTTTCTCTGCCTTGGCTTTGGCGGCAGGATCTCGTGCAAGACGTGTGCGGGGTAGGTCTACGGAGCCTTTCTCGACGACCTTGATCCGCAGCTCGTCGCCCACGCGAAGCGTCGATTGCTTCCGAAACACGTGTTCGTCCTGAGGAAGGATCAACCCTCCGATATAGATCCGCGTTTCACGCCTTTTTCGAAGCGGAGCATAGGTCACATTGGCCGTGACAACGCCGTCATTTCCGATCCCTGCGAGGCAAAATCGCTTACCGTTGTGAGACACCTCAAATGCGCGCATGGCTTCGATTATGATTCGAGATTCGCGATTCGCAATTGAGTGAATGAATGGCGCGAGGGCTAGACGCGAGGGATTTGGGAGACGTTCCAGCCGCCGCCTAGGGCTTTGATTAGGAGGACGCTGGCGGCGAGGCGGCGGCTGAGGATGTTGACGGCGGTGACTTCGTCGGCGAGCGCGGCGCTCTGCGCGGTGGTGACTTCGAGGTAGTTGGTGACGCCGCCACGGTAGCGAGTGAGTGAGAGCGAGACGGAGTGCTGCGCGGCGGCGACGGCTTGGGCTTCTTGATCGGCTTCGGTTTCGAGGATGCGCAGCGCGGCAAGATTATCTTCGACTTCCTGGAAGGCGACCAGCACCGTCTGACGATAATTATCCACCGATTGGTTCCAAGCGGCTTTAGCTTGTTCGGATGCGCCGCGGCGGGCGCCGCCGTCGAATAGATATTCGGCCGCTTGGCCACCGAGCATCCAGAAACCGCTGGGCCCCTGCAATAACGTAGTGATCGCCGTGCTTTCGAAGCCGCCTGTGCCGCTGAGAGTGATCTGCGGATAGTATGCGGCGCGGGCCACGCCGATATTTGCGTTCTGTTCTTGCACGCGTCTTTCCGCGGCGGAAATATCGGGGCGGCGTTCGAGCAAATCCGAGGGCATGCCTGACGGAATTATTGGCGGAGGCGCGTTGAGTGGAATCGGCGGCAGGCTGAACTGCGAAGCAGGCTTGCCGACCAGCACGGCGATGGCGTGCTCGAAGGCGGCGCGCTGGACGCCGACATCGGTGGCTTCGGCGCGCGTGGTGTCGAGTATGGTTTGCGCCTGGGCGACGTCCACAGCCGAAGCGAGGCCGCCGTGATAACGGCTTTCCGTCAAGTCGAGCGCTTTTTGGAAGGACTCCACGGTGGAATCGAGAAGTTGCTTCTGGGCATCAAGTCCTCGCAGCTGAAAATAATCGCCCGCCAGTTCGGCGTGAAGGCTCAGGCTGACGTTCGCGAGATCCGCGCCGGTGGCTTGCGCTTCGGAGCGGCTGGCTTCGACGGTGCGACGCACGCGGCCCCAGAGATCGACCTCGTAGGAAACGTCCACGGGGATGGTGAAGGTGTTGTAGTCCTTGGATTCCGTGGGGGGATTGAAGAGCGGCTCGTTGGGCGCGAGATGCGTGCGCGAGACCGATGGAGTGGTGCTGACATTCGGGAACAGATTCGAGCGAGTGATGCGCAGCGCGGCGCGCGCCTGAGCAAATTGTTGCTGTTCGGCTTTCAAGGTTTGGTTGGAAACGTTGATCTGCTCTTCCAGGTCGTTCAGCTGCGAGTCCTGATAAATTTCCCACCATTTGCCTTTCGCGACGGCGTCGCTGGGCTGGGCTTGTTTCCAGTTGGCGGGAGTTTCCTTGAAATCAGTGGGGACTTCGGCAGTGGGACGGACGTAGTTCGGCCCCACGGTGCATCCCGCGAAAAATAAAATTGCCGCGGCACAGGAGGAAGCGAGCCGGGCAGGGCGCAGCGCGCCGGGACGCGCGTGCGTGAAGTTGTGGCACACGTCAGCGAGATTGAGGTTGAGGCGATGCATTGCCGGAGCCTCCTTGCTGGTTGGGCTGCGCGATTTGCACTTGTTCGCCGTCCACAAGCGAGTCGGGTGGACTGACGATCACGCGATCTGCGTCGCTCAAGCCGGAGACGACTTCCACGGTGGCACCGAAATCACGGCCCAATACGATCGTGACGAGCTTGGCGCGATTGCCATTATCGACGGTAGCGATCTGCAAACCTTGCGCGCGGAAAATGAGCGCGTTCACCGGAAGAATGTAGGAGGGAATCTCCGTGGGCAGCTTCAAGTGGACCTCGGCGAAGGCGCCGGGAAGAAGTTCGCCGGTGGCGTTATCAACGTCCACTTCGACGAGCAGGGTGCGGGTGGCGAGGTCGATCGCGTTTGCCGTGCGCACCAATTTTCCCTGGAAGGTGCGGCCGGGAAATTGCGCCAGGCTCAGGTCCGCGACGATGCCGGGCTTGGCCGCCACGGAATATTGCTGGGGGACGTTGATATAGACGCGCAGGGTGCGGATGGCTGCAATGTGAAAGAGTTCTTTGGCAACGCCGCCTGAGGAACCGGAGTCGATCAGCTGGCCCACGTCCGTGTTGCGCGCGGTAATGACGCCATCGAAGGGCGCATAGATTTTCTCGAAAGATTGCAGGTCTTCAAGCCGGTTCACATTGGACCGCGCCGAATCCACGATGGCCTTCTTCGCGGCATAGTCCCCTGCGGCGTTGTCCACATCTTGCGTGGAGACCGAATCGGTATTCTTCAAGCCTTCAAATCTGTTGAAGGTGATCTGGGACAGATTTTCGTTAGCCTGTGCGGTGTTCAGATCAGCGCGCGCTTGGAGAAGTTGCTGATCCACTTCGGGCGTTTCGATTTCGGCCAGCAGCTGGCCTTTTTTCACGCGCGCGCCGATGTCTGAGGTCCAGGAGCGCAAATAGCCGTTGGTACGGGCGTAAATCGGCGCATCAATGAAGGCTTGAATGTTTCCGGGGAGGATGATTTCCTGCGCAGTCGAGCCGCGCTTGGGCTGAATCACCTGGACTTCGGGGACGGCGAGCGAGTTCGTCTCAACGCGCAGGGCGGCTTTCGCGCGCAGGCGTGGAACGACTCCGGCTACGACGATGGCAATCACGACAATCACCGCGATGATGGTGATCAGTACTCCGTGGCCGGATTTCTCGGCGCCTGCGTGGTGTGGATTCGGCTGCGGCGATTTATATTCAGCTGGGTCTGTCATTGCGTCCTCTTCGCGATCTTGTACGAATACGCGCTAGTTTACTCAACGGTCGGTTCATTCTGCGCGGTGCTTGCGCCTGCTTTCTTTTCGCGCGCGCCGTGCACGATGCTGAAAGTTACCGGTACGAAAAACAGCGTCGCGACGGTGGCGAACATCAGCCCGCCAATTACCGCGCGCCCCAGCGGCGCGTTCTGTTCGCCGCCCTCGCCCAAGCCCAGAGACATCGGCAACATGCCGATGATCATAGCGAGGGCCGTCATGAGCACGGGACGAAAACGCGTGAAGCCAGATTCCGAAGCGGCTTCGGCGGCCGTCTTCCCTTCTCCGAGCCGTTCTTTCGAAAAGCTGACGACCAGAATGCTATTGGCGGTGGCCACGCCCATGCACATGATCGCACCGGTGAGGGCCGGCACGCTGACGGTGGTGCGCGTGATGAAAAGAAACCAGACGATCCCGGCGAGCGCGGCGGGCAGCGCCATGAGAATAATAAAGGGATCCAGCCAGGATTGAAAATTCACGACGATCAACAAATAAACCAGCACAATGGAAAAGGCCAAGCCCCAGAGCAATCCGGAAAAGGACGAGGCCATAGTGAGGATTTGTCCGCGCACGATGATTTGCGAGCCGCGCGGCAAATCTTTTTTGCTGTTGTTGATGATCGGTTCGATCTCGCGCGAGAGGCCGCCGAGATCGCGGCCCTGCACCGCGCCGTAAATGTCGATCACCGGCATGATGTTGTAGTGCGAGACCACACCCATCTCCGAGCCGCGGCTGAAAGAAGCCACGCTGGCCATGATTTCCGATTGCGGCGTGCCGGGGCCAGTGACCGGAATATTTTCCAGATCCTGCAAGCTGTCAACAATGTACTGGGGCGTTTGCGCGGCGATGTTGTAGCTCACTCCGGTGCGCTGGTCGAGCCAGTAGGTGGGCGCAGTTTGAAAACTGCCGCTGAGCGAGATGAGCACATTGTTGGCCACGTCGCGCGTGGAATAGCCGACCTGCTGTGCCTTGGTGCGATCCACTTCGATGTGCAATTTGGGCTGGTCGAAAGCCTGCTGGATGCGCAGGTCGACGGTACCGGGCACAAATTTCAAGCGATTCAGCAGATTATCGGCAAAGACACGATTGGCCCCGACATCGCGCCCGAGGATTTGGATGTCAATGGGAGCGGGCAGGCCGAAATTGAGGATCTGGCTGACGATGTCCGCGGGCAAGAAGTAAAAAGTGACGCCCGGGAAGTCTTTGGCCAGTTCGATGCGCAGGTCGTGCACGTACTCGGCGGTCGGGTGATGATCCTTGGAAAGTTCAGCGAGAATATCGGCGTCGCCGGTGCCGATCGGCGCTGAATTGCTGTACGAAAGATTGATGCTGCTGTAAGGCAGGCCGATGTTGTCAATCAGGCTGGTCAATTCGGACTGCGGTATCTGCTTGCGGATGACCGCTTCCACCTGGTCGCAGATCGCAGCGGTTTCTTCAATGCGCGTGCCCGTGGGAGCGCGCATGTGCAACTTGAATTCGCCGCTGTCCACTTCCGGAAAAAAATCCTGGCCGAGCAGCGGCAGCAGCGCAAAAGATAGAACGCAAAAAGCCAGGAAGCAGATGGCGAAGATCACGCGGTGGGCGATGCAACGCTCGAGCAAGCGGTGGTAGCGATCGCGCAGTCCGTCGAAATGAACTTCGAACGAGTGTTGCATGCGTACAAAGGGATTGGAGGAGGCTTTGGCCGGCGCGTTGGGATCTTCCTCGGTGCGGGCCTCCAGTAAATATTTGGCCATGGTGGGTACCAGCGTGCGCGAGAGCAGGTAAGAAGCGAGCATGGCGAAACAAACGGCTTCGGCGAGCGGAACGAACAGATAGCGCGCGACGCCGGAAAGAAAAAACATGGGTACGAATACGATGCAGATTGCGAGAGTGGAAACCAGGGCCGGCACGGCGATTTGCGAAGCGCCATCCAGAATGGCCTGCACGATTTCCTTGCCCTGATCAATGTTGCGATTGATGTTTTCGATTTCCACGGTGGCGTCGTCGACCAGGATGCCCACGGCGAGGGCTAGGCCTCCGAGCGTCATGATGTTGATGGTTTCGCCGAGCGCGCTGAGAACGATGAGCGAAGTAAGGATCGAAAGTGGAATCGAAACCGCGATGATCAGGGTGCTGCGCCAGCTGCCTAGGAAAACCAGAATCATGAAGCCGGTGAGGCACGCGGCGATGATCGCTTCGCGAACCACGCCAACGATGGAGGCTTTCACGAAGATGGACTGATCGGAAAGCGGATTGATGACCAGAGCAGGCGGCAACGACGCTTTAATCGTAGGGAGCAGCGATTTGACGCTGGAAATGATGTCGAGCGTCGAAGCATCGCCGGATTTCAGAATGGTCATCAGAGCGGAGCGCTGGCCGTTGACGCGAACGATGTTGGTTTGCGGCGGAAAGCCGTCCCGCACATTCGCGACGTCGTGAATGTAGATGGTGGAGGTGCCGACGGTCTTGATGGGGAGGTCGTTCAATTCCGGGACGGTTTGCGGCGCGCCGTTCATATCCACTTCGTATTCGAAGGTGCCGATTTTGGCGGTTCCGGCGGGAAGAATCAGGTTCTGGAGGTTGATGGCGTTGACGACGTCGTTGGGCGAAAGGCCTTTCGATTGCAGCGCTGTCGTATTGAGGTCCACCTGAACCTGGCGCTGCTTGCCGCCATAGGGATACGGAATTGCGGCGCCCGGTACGCTGACCAACCCCGTGCGCACGAAATTCAGCCCGATGTCACCCAGCTGCTGCTCCGAGAGCCCTTCTCCGGCTAAGGCGAGTTGCAGAATAGGAACGCTCGAGGCGTTGTATTGAATGATGAGCGGAGGAGTAGTTCCCGCCGGGAGTGTACGCAAGAGGGTTTGCGAGACCGCGGTCACTTGCGCGACAGCGTTGCCGATATCCACGCCTTGATGAAAAAAGATTTTGACGACGCCAATTCCATTCAGGGATTGCGATTCGATGTGCTCGATGTTGTTAACAGTGGTGGTTAGTACGCGCTCGTACTGAAAGACGATGCGGTTGGACATCTCTTCCGGTGACAGGCCGGTGTAATTCCAGAGAACGCTGACAACCGGAATATCAATATTCGGGAAGATGTCCGTGGGAGTGCGCAGAATAGCTACAGGTCCCAGAATTAACAGAAGGATCGACGTCACGATGAACGTATAAGGCCGACGTAATGCGAGTCGAACAATCCACATCGAAAATGGCTCCCGAAATGCCCAGCCAGTACGGTCCGTCCGTAATTCGGAGATTTACGAACCCGCGTTGGGGGCGGTTCAGTATCGCACGCCCGAACTCATAGTTGAACGCCGAGGCCTACGGCATACAGTAAGAGATTCGCGGCATAGCTAAAGAGATTCAAAACGAATTAACCGACCTATCGTTGGACGGATGGGTTGGTAATCTGGTTACGGCCGTGGAAGGAATTGATTTTGCGGATGTTGCGGGGCGCCCGGGGCGGTCTGATGTGGGGATTTCTGCTGTCAGTTTTTGCCAGATTGCCGGGCCAAAATGGCCGCCGGCACTTGCTAGAATCGCTCGGCGGTGCGCGGTCGAACCGGGTTGTCCCGCGGATGAAAAAATGTCAAAAGCGGCAGTAACTTTCTGTACCCCGCGGTGTTGTTAGCAACATCTAAAGAGGTGAGTCCGCGCTTTGTTGCGCCAAGAGTTGGGTCGATCGTTGGGCCAAGGGCGAGGAGAACTCGGTTCCAAGATGGGAGCGAGGAAAACCAATGCCAGCCATTGTGATTGTTCTTCTTTTTTTGGTGCTGTTTTTACTAGCCTTTTTGGTGGTACTCATCGGTCCGTTTTTGGGACTGGGCTTTGCAGTCTGGAAGCATGGCAAGGGTGAAGTAGCCCTGGGATCAGCCGCAGGCTCGCAGGAACATTCTCCCAAATCGGACGAGTGAGCGTCACAGGTCTCCTCCGGCTGCCTGCACGCCGAGATCGTCGAATTACCGAAAATCCTGCTGAAAAATTGCTTTTCGGCTGGCGCGATAGAACGTTAGTACCATTTACGGGAAACTTTCTTCTCTAAATTCCCCAAAAACGCTGCGACTGTCGAAAATTCCTTGCACGGCTGAGAAAACCTTCCCCTTTGTTTACATAAGGTTCGAGTCTGTTATCGCGATTGCCTGCGCTTTCTCAAAGCCTACCGGTTGGCAGGGCGATTGCGTGCTACGGCTGCGGGGAACACTTTCGGCAACGGGGATTGCCGAATCGTAAAAAAGGGGAAATGGGGAAGGGTCGGACGGTCGCGGCAAGATTCGCCGCAAAAATTGATCGCTGTCGTGTGGGAGCGTTGGCGGTCCTGCTTCTGGAAATCGTACTCGTATCGGTCGTACTCATCCCGTACAACCACGGTCAAGCACATCGTACTTCTACCGTTGGGAATTTCTCCGCAGTAGTGAAACAAGCTCCTAGCGACAGCGACTGGCTCGCGCCAACTCCGGAATTGGACAAGACGGACCGCATCCTTTATCCGTACTCTGTGATTCCCGGCGGAGTGAGCAATTCGGCTGAATTGCGGAACGCGGTAGCGCGCGACGAGGTAGTGGCGCGGCATTATTCGGATTTTGACCTGCGCAAGGTGCGCGTCGCGCGATTGCAAGAAGCGCGCGCGGTTTTCGTCTCTTATCGCGTCGCCAGCCAAATTTTCTGGACGAAGAACAGACTGACCCTGCGCGCCGGAGAAACCGTGCTGACCGACGGCGAGCACATGGCCCGAACCCGCTGTGGAAACCGCATTTCCCAGGTTCCCGTTGGGCCAGTGCTGAATTCTGGGCCATCGCCGGAAGCCATGGAAATTCCCGCCGAAGGCGGGCTGCTGGCCGCGCCGGAATCTTCGCTGGAATTGCCGCTGGCCCTTCCTCCTGCAACCACGATTATGGTACCGCCGCCGCAGGCTCCTCCCTCCATCTTCATCCCGATCATTCCGCCGCTTTTTCCAAGCGGCGGCACGCCATCTTCTCCGGGGATTCCCGTGGGCCCACTGCCGCCTCCGAACGGTCCGCCAACGCCGTCGGGTCCGCCGACACCGCCACCGCCGCCTGTGACCCCGCCGCCGGCAATCAGCACGCCGGAGGGATCGGACCTGCTGCTGCTCGCCGTCGGTTGCTCTTGCGTTTGGCTGCTACGAAAAAAAGCGCGCGCATAACCGCCGGTAATTTTCCGATTACAAAATCCGCCCGTTCTTTTTCACAATTCCATTTCTTGACAAAATATTGGCGGCAGGATATGCAACGTCAACAAAGTTGTCGCTGCTGACGAACCCATGCTGCTGCGAGGGGGCGGGTATGAGTTGGACGCAAGTTTATGATCCAGCTGGAATTTGGTGGGTCTCGACTCTGATCGCGGCTCTTCCGATCCTGGTGCTCTTCACCCTGCTGGCCGGCCTGAAAGTGAAACCGCATTGGTGCGCGATCGCTGCTGCGTTCACGGCGGTGATGCTGGCGACCTTGGTTTTCAAAATGCCCGCGCTGCTGGCGGCGTCAGCCTTTGCCTATGGCGTGGCGTATGGAATTCTGAAAATTGCATGGATCGTGCTGGCTGCGGTGTATCTCTACGATATTTCGGTGGAGACAGGTCAGTTCGAAATTATGAAGGAATCCATCGCCGGAATTACTCCGGATCGCAGGCTGCAGGTTCTGCTCGTGGCGTTTTGCTTTGGCGCGTTCATCGAAGGAGCTGCCGGTTTCGGCGCGCCGGTAGCGATCGCGGGCGCGTTCATGATTGGCCTGGGATTCCGGCCGTTTCACGCCGCAGCACTGAACTTGATTGCGAACACCGCGCCGGTTGCGTGGGGCGCGATTGGAACTCCGGTGCACGCGCTCGCCGGAGTTTCGGGTTTACCCGAATCGGATCTGAACGCGATGATCGGGCGCATCCTGCCCTTCATGGCAATACTGGTGCCCTTCTGGCTGGTGCGCACGATGGTGAGCTGGTCGGAAACTTTCGAAGTACTGCCCGCGATTCTGGTGGTGGGAATTTCTTTTGCGGTCACGCAATTTCTATGGTCGAACTTTGTCGATAGCAACCTGGTGGACATCATGGGAGGCGTGGTCTCCATTATTTGCACAGTAATCTTTCTGCGTTTTTGGAAGCCAAAGAAAATTTGGCGATTCGATTACGATCGCGAAGGCGCGAAGCCCGCGACGGTGGAAGGGAAACTTGCGGACGATATGGGCGGCGAATGGAATGCCAAGGAATTCGATGGATACGTGACGCCGCGCAAATATCCGTTCTGGACGGTTGCCAAGGCCTGGATGCCGTTTGCCGTGCTTTCGTTATTTGTGCTGGCCTGGGGACTGCCTTCGGTGAAGCTGGCGATCAATAAAGCCACGACGCCTGCGTTTATCGTGGTTCAAGCGGACGGCAAAGTACGGCCGGGCGCCCCGGGATGGAATTGGCCGTATTTGCATAACGCGATCACGCGGGCGGCGCCGGTCGTGAGCAAGCCGACCCCGGAAGGGGCGCGCTATGATTTTAATTGGCTATCGGCGACGGGCAGCGGGTGCTTCTTGGCCGCGCTTGTGTCCGGAATGTTGTTGGGGCTGAGTCCAATAAAGTTGCTGAAAATATTTTGGCGCACGCTGGTGCGCATGCGTCTGGCGATGATCGCGATTTCGTTCATGCTGGGTTTGGGATATGTGACGCGCTATTCGGGATTGGATGCGGTGCTGGGCTTGGCGTTCACACGCACCGGCTGGCTTTACCCGTTTTTTGGGACGTTTCTGGGATGGCTGGGCGTGGCTTTGACCGGCAGCGATACTTCGTCCAACGTACTGTTTGGAAGTTTGCAGCGCATCACGTCACAACAATTGGGAATTGATCCGGTCCTAATGTGCGCTGCGAATAGCGCGGGCGGCGTGATGGGGAAAATGGTGGATGCGCAGTCCATCACGATCGCGACGGCAGCGACTGAGCAAGTAGGCAACGAAGGAATAATTTTTCGGTTTGTGTTTTGGCATTCGATCGCGCTGGGTTCAATCGTGGGCGTGATTGTGATGCTCTACGCTTACGTGTTTCCGCACTTCGTGCCGCACGGTTTGACGTTTGTGAAGTGAATCCGGCGCCTGGGGTTGGATTTTTAGCCGGTGCGGACTATTTTTTCGCGAGCCCTTTTCCGGCTACGCGAATTCCCTGCTGAGCTACGGCTAAATTGCGGACAGTCGAAGCTTGGCCGCGGCGTTCGAAGAGGCCGGCGATTGTTTTTCCGATTTGCGCGAAATTTTTGGTGGCGAGCGCGATCACGGTCGGTCCGGCACCGCTGAGCGCGACGCCGAGAAGTCCCGGCATACGCGGAATCGCGAGAACTTCGGCGAGGCCGGGAATCAGCGCCTGGCGATAGGATTGATGCAGGCGATCTTGCATCGCGTCCCACAGAAGGTCGTAACACCGGTCGTCCAGCGCCGCCAGAAATAGCGCGGAACGTTGGAGATTGTGCACGGCGGCAGCGAGTGCGATGGTTTGCGGCAAGGCAGCGCGGGAGGCGGCTGTCTGTAGCGCCATTTTTGGCGTGACGGCGATCACGCGAATTTGCTTCGGCCAATTTTTGCGCAGCGCGACGACGTTGCCATCCCCGCCAACGAATGACACAACCAGGCCGCCGAGCAGCGCGGCTCCCACGTTGTCGGTGTGCTGTTCCATTTCGGCGGCGAGGCGCAGCGTGTTTTCGTCCGTTAATTTTTTTCCGCAGACTGCAAAACCGAGCGTCGTGCCGGCAACAATGGCCGCGGCGCTGCTGCCCAAACCTCCCGCGATTGGAATTTGGTTCTGCACGGCCAGGTGAACGGGCGGCAGATGCAGGCCGTGGCGCTGCGCCGCGTGTTGCATCGCGCGCAGAATCAGGTTTTCTTCCGGCGCGCTGGGTAGAGAATCGCTGCCAGCAACGCCGCTGCTGCGGGCTTCGCTGCGGGCGCCCGGTTCGGAGTGCACGGTGGCTCGCACCGTGAGAAAAAGCTCGAGCGCCAGTCCAAAGCAATCGAAGCCCGCGCCGAGATTAGCGCTGGATGCGGGGACGCGGACTTCGTAGGAGCGGTGCTTGGTTTTTTTCATGGATGCTTGTGCAATGGCCCGGGAAATCTTATACCGGTGTTTTTCCTGTGGCCGGATTCCCTGCTCTAGCGGCGGCTCTCCAGACTTTTCAGAATGGCTTGCTTGGTTGCGGCAACTTTTTCCGGCGCGTTGCGAAATGCGCCGCCGATTGGCACGGACTTTGTAGTTCCTTGCTCGGTGACGGATTCGAACGAAAGACTGCCGCGGTGATAGTGGCTCACGTAGTCTGGATCTTTCAGGACGTGGCCGGTTAGAACCGCGATCACGGATTCGCCCGCGTGAATTTTTTCCGCCGCTACGAGTTTTCGGATGCCTGCCACCGTGGTGGCAGACGCCGGCTCGCAGCCGATGCCGTCGCGGCCGATGATGGCTTTGGCATCGGCGATTTCCTGTTCGCTGACGGTGATAATGTTGCCGCCGGTGCGCAGGACGGCGCGTAGCGCTTTCTTCCAGGACACGGGAGCGCCAATTTTTATGGCGCTAGCGAGCGTGCGCGGGTTCGCGACAGGCGCAATCTCGTCTGGCAGCGCTAGATCCGCTCCGCATTGCGATGGTTTCAGTCCCGCGAAAAAATGCGCGAGCGGAGCCGAACCTTCCGCTTGAATGACGCTGATCTTGGGCAAGCGATCGATCAACCCCAGGCGCAGCATTTCGTCGAAACCTTTTCCCAGCGCCGAACTATTGCCCATATTTCCGCCCGGAACCACCACATGATCCGGCACGCGCCAGCCGCACTGTTCGAGCAACTCGAAGGCCACGGTTTTTTGCCCTTCAATGCGAAAAGGATTGATGGAGTTCGCGATGTAAATGAACGGCACATCGCCGAGCTCGGAAATCAGTCTCATGCAATCGTCGAAATTTCCCGCGATTTCGCAAACGACGGCGCCGTAATCCATGCTCTGCGCGAGCTTGGCGGGGCTGATCTGTCCTTGCGGCAGCAGAATCGCGCATTGCAGTTCCGCGCGAGCCGCGTACGCAGCAAGGCTTGCAGCGGTGTTCCCCGTGCTCGCGCAGACGACGGTGCGCGCGCCGAGCAATTTCGCCTGCGTGACGGCCGTGGTCATGCCCGTGTCCTTGAAAGACGCGGTGGGATTGCAGCCCTGATGTTTCAGGCGCAGCGCGGTGAGGCCTGCGTACTGCGCGCAGCGCGGAGCATCGTACAACGGCGTGTTGCCTTCAAAGAGTGTGACAACCGGCGCGTCACCATCAAACGGCAACAATTCGCGGAAACGCCACACGCCGCTGCGCTCCCGTGCGTCGTCTGAAGAAGCGCGAGCGTGCCAACGCGCGCGCAGATCCGGAACCGATTGGAGCAGTTCGAGCGGGATTTCAATTTCCAGCGGCCCCCCGCAACGAGAGCACACGTAAATCTGTTCGCGGATTCCGAAGGTCGCGGCGCATGCGGGCACGATGCAACGCTGCACGGCCGTAGTGACGGCTTTCTGCGCGGTTTTTGCGATGGCGTCGCTCATTTTGCGGCCGATGACGTTTCCTGCGCATTGCGCGTGTCCAGCGCAAACTCCTGGTGCACGGCCAGCAGCGCTCTCTTCATATCCTGGCTGGACACTACGAAGGAAATATTCGTTTCCGACGAGCCCTGGGCAATGGCGATTATATTTATGTTTTCGCGGCCGAGCACGCTGAAGGTGCGTCCGGCCATGCCGACGGTGCCGCGCATATTTTCGCCCACGACGGCGACGATGGCGATGTTTGGATCCAAAGTGATGTGCTCGACTTTCTGATGCATCAAGTCCTGGGCGAATTGCTGGCGCAGCGCGTCCACGGTGCGTTTCGCGTCGCAAGAAAAAACGATGAAGCAAATATCGTTCTGCGATGAGGACTGCGAGATCAGCAGCACGTTCGCCCGCACATTCGAGGTGGTGGAAAATGTGCGGCCGACGACGTCAGGCAGGCCAACAATTCCCGGGCCTCCGACGGCGATGAGCGAAACGTCGCGAATGGCGGTGAGCGCTTTCACTCCGGCGCTGGAACTGCGGCCCTGCGGCGTAATTTTTGTGCCGGGATGTTCGGGCTCGAACGTGTTGCGAATCCAGACGGGGATCCCGGATTGCGTGACGGCGCGCAGCGTCTTGGGATGCAGCACTTTGGCGCCGAAATGCGCGAGCTCCGCGGCTTCGCGATAGGAAATTTCGGGAATGGTGCGCGCGCCGGGAACCAGGCGCGGATCGGCGGTGAGCACGCCGTTCACGTCGGTCCAGATAATCACTTCGTCCGCGCCCAGAGCGCCCCCAAGAATGGTGGCGGAATAATCCGACCCGCCGCGCCCGAGCGTCGTGAGCACACCTTCAACCGTCGCACCGATAAATCCGGTGACCACCGGGACAACTCCTTGTTGCAGCAGCGGGCGGAGACGCGCTTCGCAACGGATTTGCGTGGGCTCCATCAAAGGCTCGGCAGCGCCGTGATAGGAATCGGTGACGATCAATGCGGTGGCCTCAACGGCCTCGCTGCGCACGGCGCGTTCGCTTAAAGCGCCGGCGACCAAAGGCGCGGAGAGACGTTCGCCCAGGCTGGAAACCGAATCGAGCGTGCGCACCGTGAGTTCGTGGATCAGCGCGGTGCCTTCGCAGAGGCGATGCGCTTCGCGAAGAAGCTCCTCGATGCCCAGTGCGATTAAATTTCTGGTTTCCGCATTCTGAATCAGGATTTGCAGCGCTTCAAAATGCTGTTCGCGCAAAGCTTCCAGCAGCTCGGCGGCGCGCTCGCGGTCGCCGGTCTCAGAGCAAGTGGCCGCTTCGATCAAGCGGTTGGTAACGCCACTCATCGCTGAAACAACCACGACAAGCGGACCGACGCGCGAGGCTTGGGCGACAATTCCGGCGACACGCGCGATGCAGGATGCGTCGCCCACCGACGTGCCGCCGAATTTCATGACCTGCAAACGTGGCTTCATTGGGGATAGACCTGTGGCGAGGCGAATCGATGTGGCCTGCAGCAAATCTGGCTTTTGGAATGGCCGCGCCTGAAAAAACTATACACTACCGCGGCGGAATCTGAGAGGACGGCGAAGTAGCGGTGTTTCGGAATCAAAAAGAGCGAGGCAGCGGCAAGGCTACTGGGAACGCCGTGCGCAGGTCGTGGGCGGAAATCGGATCGCGAGCCGCACCGACCATGACGGGGCGACTCGCTAACAAGAAGCTCTGTGATTACGGCCGGGCGGCCAATGCGGGGATCAACACCTTGGACTGCGGCGTGCCGAGACCGGTGACGTAATCGTACCCGGTGAGGGCATCGCACACTGCGCCGCAGGAACCATTGCTGCCCGTCGTGACCGCGTGAAAATTGCTGGCCAGGCTCGATTTTCCCACCGCGTAAAGGGAAGTTGCGGTGGCGCTCAAGTTTGCCTTGCGGGCAGCCACTCGCTGCGAGTTGGTGATCGCGATCAGCGCGGCCCATTGAGGCGTCGCGGCGCTGGTGCCGCCCACCTGAAACCAACCGCTGTAGCCGCTGACGCCGACTGAATCATAGATAGCGTATCCGGTTCCGGGATTGGCGTTGTAGGAAACGTCCGGCACGCCGCGCGTACCGTGAATGTCGTTCGCGATCGGAAACTGCGCCTGGGGGACCGGCTCGTATTCGTACTTGCTGAGCCCGCCACCGCTCCCGCTCCACGCTGATTCGCTGCTGTAGTTGCCGGACTTGTCGAGTGTCAGTGAAGTGCCACCGACGGCGATCACATCGGGCGACGCGGCCGGATAGTTGACGCCGCTGCCGCTATCGCCCGAAGCCGCAAGGAACGTGACTCCAGTCGAGACAAAGTGGTTGTCCAGATTGCGCTCGCTGGAAAGCTCGGCTGAGGTCCAGCTCATGGAAACTACCGACGCGCCGTTGCGGACTGCGTAGTCCACGCCTGCGAGCAAGTCGCTCAGGTTATTCGAAGGAGCTTCGACGAGGAGGATTTTGGCTTGCGGCGCGATGGCGTGCGCCCATTCGATATCCAGTGAAATTTCCACCGCCCAGTTCGCGTTGGCGGCAGGCTTGCGTCCGCTGGAATAGAGCTGGCGGAAACAGCCGTTGGCGGCGGTGCACGCGGGTAGATTGAACTGCTTGCTGAAAACGCTCAGGTCGTTTGCGGCGTTGGCGTCGTCATAGGCGTCCACGAGCGCGATGGTCTGGCCGGCGCCCTGGTTGGCGACTAGATCAAAACCGTAGGCATGGCGAATTTGTGACGGGGTGAAAGCTGTCGTCGGGGGAAGGCTAAGGCTCGCGCCCGCAGCCTGATGGATGAAATAATGGGGGCCCATGAAGCCGATCGGATCCTGTCCGTTTTCACCCACATGTATCTGCAAATAAAATGGTTGTTGCCCCTGCGCCGCGAGGCTCGCGACCAGAATTGTGCCCGCTACGAACAGTCCACGAATGATGTTGCGGAATCCCCCAGATTGCATCTGAACCCCCCGTTTGGCGCGCCCCCCCTGGTGCAGGGCTTGGTTGGCGGTGCATGCTTCCAACTTGGACACGATACGACCAGGGAGCGACCGTGGCGATAGGCCGGTACTCCCAATCGGCTGGTACTGATGATTAGAGTAGAAAGCTGTGCCGCTTTGAAAGAGGCGAAGGACTAGGGTGCGGAGAAGATCCCACGATCCCGAGCAGGGGGCGCCCTTCTGTAAAGCCCTTGTTTACGGTAACTTAAAGGAGAGGCCTGAAGCCCGTTCTTTCGACAGAGGCAGGCATCTATCGGTAGGCTGCTGCGGAAGCGGAGGGGATTAGTCGAGCGGCAAGCCTACGTAGTTCTCGGCGAGCGACTGAGAGGCGGCGCGCGAGCTGGTGACGTAATCCAGCTCCGCGAGCTGCCGGCGCTGGTCGAAGGCGTTCTCGTCGCTGAAGCGGTGCAGCATCGAGGTCATCCACCAGGAGAAGCGCTGCACCTTCCAGACGCGGCGCAGACACGTTTCCGAGTAGGCGTCGAGGAGGGCGCCGCGGCCCGTGGAGTAGAACGCGGCGAAGGCTCGGGCGAGGATGCGCACGTCGGCGACGGCCAGGTTTAAGCCTTTGGCGCCGGTGGGCGGCACGATGTGCGCAGCGTCGCCAGCCAGAAACAGCTTGCCGTACTGCATCGGCTCGGTGACGAAGCTCCGCATTCCGGTGACGCCCTTTTGCAGCACCGAGCCTTCGACAAGCTTCCAGTTCGCTTCGCCCGCGAGCCGGATGTGCAGCTCCTTCCAGATTTTGTCGTCTGGCCAATTTGCGACGTCTTCGTCGGGTCGGCACTGGAGATACAGGCGGCCGATGTGCGGCGAACGCATGCTGAGCAGCGCGAATCCGCGTTCGTGGTAGGCGTAGATCAGCTCTTCCGAAGAGGGCGGCGCTTCCGCCAGAATGCCCAGCCAGGCGAACGGATACACGCGTTCGAAAGCGGTGAGAATGCCTTCGGGAACGGACGGGCGGCAGATGCCATGATAGCCGTCGCAGCCGGCGATGAAATCGCAGATCAGTTCGGCCGGCTCGCCATCTTTGCGAAAGCGGATGGTTGGCTTGGCGGAATTGTGCGAGTCAGCGAAATTATGGATGCTGGTGTCGGCGACTTCAAAATGAACTTGGCCGCCGGCGGCGAGTCGCGCGTCGGTTAAATCTTTCACCACTTCGTGCTGCGCGTAGATCGTGACCGCCTTTCCACCGGTGAGATCCGCGAAATCAATGCGGTGCGTGCGGCGGCCAAAACGCAGATTCACTCCGTAATGCACCAGGCCTTCGCGTTGCAGCCGTTCGCCCACGCCCGTTTCTTTCAGCAGGTCCACCGTGCCTTGCTCCAGAACACCGGCACGCACACGTTCCTGCACATACTGACGGCTGCGATTTTCCAGGACGACGGATTCGATGCCGTGGAGGTGAAGTAAGTGCGAGAGAACCAGGCCCGCGGGCCCGGCTCCGATAATGCCAACCTGCGTGCGCATAAAGATGCGTCCTCGCGTGAATCTCATTAAACGATAGCAGAAGGGGCGCGCGTGGCGGAACGATATCATGGGATGGCCCAAATAGTTGGAGGGTCGCGGAAGTGGGTGTTACCATGCGTCGTTGAATTCGGACGATTTTTGTTGGCGCGCAATTTTAGCGCGCGGTTGCGAGTTCGTTTTGGGGGCGTTTCCAGATGTTCGTTAGCCGGAAGAATTTGCTGGTGGAGTGGGGGCAGTGCGATCCAGCGGGGATCGTTTTCTATCCGCAGTATCTGGCCTGGTTTGACGACTGCACCACGGCGCTTTTTAGGAATGCGGGTATGCCCACCCGCGCTTTATTCAGGCAGCATGCGATTTTAGGGGTTCCGCTTGTCGATGTGCGTGTGCGCTTTCTCGTGGCTTCAACATTTGGCGACGAACTGCTCGCCGAATCCACGGTGACGGAATTTCGCCGCAGCAGTTTCATCATCCGACACCAATTCTTCAAAGCGGGCGCGCTGGCCGTCGAAGGATTTGAAACGCGCGTGTGGGCCGGCACGGACCCCGCGAATCCAGAGCGCATGAAATCGCGTCCCGTGCCTGCGGAAGTGATCGAGCGGCTTTCCAAAGCTGGCGGCGCGGCAA
This sequence comes from Candidatus Acidiferrales bacterium, assembly GCA_035602855.1. Lineage (GTDB taxonomy): Bacteria > Acidobacteriota > Terriglobia > Acidiferrales > UBA7541 > Palsa-295. Next base: position 45,538 of record DATNLN010000109.1, on the reverse strand, counting down.
AAGAAGGCCCAGCGAAGCATTAAAGGATTCGAGCGCCGAGCGGGCTTGGCAGCTTCTATGTGAACTGCAGCGGCTTGGGTTTCGCGGGATCGCTGTAGTCGTAAAAACCGCGACCTGCCTTGCGGCCATTCCATCCCATTAGCACCATGCGCTTGAGCAGCGGCGGCGGCGCAAAGCGCTGTTCCTTGAATTCATCGAACATGATATTCGCGATGTAGTACGTGGTGTCGTGTCCAACGAAATCCAGCAGCGTGAGCGGGCCCATCGGATGGCCGCAGCCGAGCTTCATAGAATTATCTATGTCTTCGATGGAGCCGACGCCTTCTTCCAGCGCGCGCACAGCATCGAGCAGATACGGCACGAGCAAGCGGTTGACGATGAAACCGGTGCGATCGGTGGTGCGCACGGGCGTCTTGCCGAAACGTGCGGCGAGCGCGACGGCGGCTTCATCTACCTTCGGGTCGGTTGCGATGGTGCGGATTACTTCCACCAACTTCATCACCGGCACGGGATTGAAAAAGTGCATGCCCAGGAAACGGTCGGGACGCTGCGTAAACATGGCCATTTCGGTGATGGAGAGCGACGAAGTGTTGCTGGCGAAAATGGTGTGTTTGGGACAAATTTTATCGAGCGCGGTCCAGAGCTCGCGCTTCGCCGGCAACTGCTCAATGATCGCTTCGATCACCAGATCGGAATCCTTCAGATCTTCCAGATTGGTGGTGCCGCGCAGGCGTCCGCGAACCGGGTCGCGATCGGCGGCCGCGAGCGTGCCTTTATCCACCAGGCGCTGGAGATTTTTTTCGATGGATTGCAATCCTTTGTCGAGGAGCTGCTGGGACACTTCGCGGACCGTAACCTGGCAGCCCGACTGAGCCGCCACCTGCGCGATGCCTGAGCCCATCAGGCCGCACCCTACCACTGCGACTTTCTCGATCGGCATTTATGATTCCTCCTGAAATGGGCGCCAACTGCGATACGGCGGGGCGCTGGTGATATTCGACGATGCAGAATCACGCGCAGTAACTTGAAATTGTGTCAATGCCCGGCATCCATTTCTGCAAAGACTTCCTGCGCGAGATGGAACGCCGCGTTCGCCGCCGGCACGCCGCAATAAATCGCGCTTTGCAGCAGCACTTCCTGAATTTCATCGCGCGTGACCTTGTTGTTCAGCGCGGCGCGCACGTGCATGCGAAATTCGTCGCTGCGATTGAGCGCGATCATCATGGAAAGCGTCAGCAGGCTGCGCGTGTGGCGCGAGAGGCCCGGGCGCGACCAGATTTCGCCCCAAGCGTAGCGTGTAATCAAATCCTGGAACGGCTCGCTGAAGGAATTCTTGGTGGCTTCGGCATTGTCGACATGCTTATCGCCTAGAACTGCGCGGCGCACTTTCATTCCTGTGGCATGACGCTCACGCTCGTCCATTATTTCGCCTCCTGTTGGCCGAGGAACTTCAGCAGCGCCGCGGTGAACGCATCGGCTGCTTCAATATTCGAAAGGTGTGCGGCGTTTAGTTCCAGGTATTCCGCGCCGGGGATTTTCCCCGCCAGAAATCGGCCGTCTGCCGCGGTCACTGCCGCGTCGTGCGCGCCGGAAATAACCAGCGTGGGCAACGTCAGGCGCGACACTTGCTCGCGCAAATCCTCATCGCGCAGCGCGGCGCAAGTTGCAACATAGCCTTCCGGCGGCGTGTGCAGCAGCATTTGTCGCGCACCTTCGACCCAGGTGGGCTGGCGCTTTGCAAAATCCTCGGTGAACCATCGCGCGACCACGCCCTTCGCGATCGGTGCGATGCCGCTTTCGCGCACGGCGGCGATGCGCGAATTCCAGCCGTCCGTCGAGCCGATGCGCGCCGCGGTGTTGCACAGCGTCAAACTTTCGAACCGCTTGGGCGCATGGATGCCCAGCCACTGGCCGATGAGCCCGCTGACCGAAAGGCCGCAATAATGCGCGGCGGGAATTTGCAACGCATCGAGCAAACCGACTACATCTTGGGCCAGCCCCGCGATCGTGTACGGCCCGGGCGTGACGTCCGAAAGTCCATGTCCGCGGGAATCATAGCGAAGGACGCGAAACTTCTGCGCGAGCGCGGACATTTGCGCGTCCCACGTGGCGAGGTTTGTGCCGAGAGAATTCGAAAGCACTACCACTGCAGCGTCCGGGGCGCCATCCAGCCGGTAGTGAAAGCGCGCGCCGTTGATTTTGGTGTAAGTCATGTCGGAATTTCGCGTGAGCATCGAATTAGCGGCTCTTCTTTTCGTCAGCGAGTACTCGCTGGATCATGGATGCGGCTGAGCCCGTGTAATTTTTGGGGTCCAGGAGTCCATCAATTTCCGCGCATGAAAGATGCGCGCGCACTTCCTGGTCTTCGAGTAACAGATCGCGCAGCGGCCGTCCGGATTCCAGTGCGCGGTGTGCGGCGCGTTCGACGAGTTGATGGGCGGGCAAGCGCCCGATGTGTTTCGCGAGCGCGATTGCCACCGCTTCGCTGAGGATCAGGCCGTGCGTCGCGCCCAGATTGTGCCTCATGTGCTCTTCGAACACTTCCAGGCCGTCCGCTACGCGCGCCATATGGGCCAGCGCGCCGGCGGCGAGTAAAAAAATCTCCGGCAGAGTTTCCCATTCGGCATGCCAGCCACCCAGACCGCGTTCGTGTTCCTGCACCATGGCGCTGAGCATCACGGAAACCAGCGCGGGAACGCGAATCGCGGCGGCGAGCACGACCGCGGGGCCAACCGGATTGCGCTTGTGCGGCAGGGTGGAGGAGCCGCCGCGGCCGGACTCAGCAGGTTCCAGAACTTCGCCGACTTCGGTTTGCGCGAGTAGCGAAATATCGCGCGCAATTTTTCCCAGCGTGCCCACGAGCAGGCCTAGCGTGGTGGCAACTTCTGCGAATCGGTCGCGATGCGTGTGCCAGGGAATGCTGGGCAGTTCCAATTTTAGTTCGGCAGCCAAGGCCGCTGCCACTGCCGGGCCTTTTTCTCCGAGCGCCGCCAAAGTGCCCACCGCGCCGCCGAATTGCAGTGTTGAGACTTCTTCGCGTGCCAGCGCGATTCGCGCTTGCTGGCGATGAATTGCATCCAGCCACCCGGCGACTTTCAGGCCGAGAGTTACAGGACTAGCTTGCTGCATCCAAGTGCGGCCGGCGAGCAGAGTGGATTGATGCGTTTCTGTGACGCGCGCGAGTGCGCCGGAGAATTGCGCAAGTTCTCGCTGCAATAAATCCAGCGCGTCGCGCAATTGCAGGACGAGGCCGGTGTCGATTGCGTCCTGGCTGGTAGCGCCCCAATGAACGAAGCCCGCGGCCCTCGGATCGGATTTCGCGACGGCCGCGGTGAGCGCCTTCACGAGCGGAATCGCCAAATTTCCAGCGAGCGCCGCTTCACGCGCCAGAACATCCATCGCAAATTGATCCGCGCTGGATTGTGCTGCAATGGCTGGCACTGCTTCGGCCGGCGCGACGCCCGCGCGCACCAGTGCTCGCGCCAAGGCCGCTTCAAAATCCAGCATGCCCTGTAGCCTGCGCCGATCCGAGAAAATTTCACGCATGGAATCCGTGGTGAACAGGGGATCGAGCAGGCGGGCTGTTTGTTTTTCGCTCAAGTGTTCCAAATCCCGGCGTAGTGCGGCATTGCGCATGCGCGAGGCGTCTTAGATCCAGTGCAATATATCATTTTATGGCCGGCCGTTTTACGCGCCGGCCACGCGCGTGAATCGCGAGACCTCGTTCACGGCGCGGTAGGCCTGATCAATGGCCGCGTTGGTATAGGCGAACGCTTCCGCGTCCGAATTTGCAATCGAAATGCGTCCCAACGGCTGGCGGCCGATGACGCAGGGCTGTTGATCCTCGGGCCAAGCGGGATCGTACAGCGAATTGTATTCGTAAGCGTAGCCGTGCGGCCAGCGATTTACGGTGATGGACTGAATATCCGCGGCGGGATCGAATCCGCCGGGCGCCAGCATCGCACCGAGCTGCTCGCGAATATTCCGCTCGAAGGTTGCGAAGCTGGTATTGAGAAGTTCGCGGCGGCCGGCCCTTTGCTGTTCGCGCGCGGGTAGGCCCGCTTTGCACGGCACTCTTTCCAGATGCAACACGCAAGGCTCGGCTGGATTCGTCGGGTATTTGTAATCGCCCATGCTGACAGGAAAATCCAGCGTGACGGTTTCGAAATAACTTCCGGGGCAGCGTACACCGCTCACTCCCAGTTTTTTGAACGATTGCCAATTGCGGATCAGCACGTTGGTGTACACCAGCGGAACTTTCACGCCGTAGGCCAGCGCGTCCTTCTGCTTGTCCGGCAAATCCGGGCACAGGTATGGAATCACCATGTTCCAGCACGCCAGGACGCAGGTCGAGCCACGCACGCTACGGGCGCGGCCGTCTCGCACATAAGTGACTTCGACTTCCTTTGCGGCGCCCGCCTCTCCCACATTGCGCGCGAGAATTACGGTGCTGTTCAGGCGCACACGCACGGGCGAGGTGGGATCATCCAGCTTCGAGTAATCGAGCTTGGCCGTGACGATATCTTCCATGGTGTGGCCCGGCGCAGAAGCGGGAACCAGCGAGCGCACCAGCAGCCGCGCGATGGAAGCATTGCCATCGGGAAAATGAAAAATGTACGGCTCATCTTCTTCCTGCTTGGTGATTTCCACTCCCAGGCCCGGTCCTGTTGGCCCGGAAAGATCCATGCCTGCAAATCCCGGGTAGCCGAGCCCCGCCAGATCGCCGGCCGGAACGGCGTCAATGCCGACGCCGTACAGACCGTAGGTCTCGGTCTGCAGAAAAGGAATCGCTTCGGGACTGAGCTTGACGTACTTCAACAAATAATCTTTGTAACTGGTCTTGGCGAGCAGTACTTTCTTGTCCCACGAAGACATGCCCGGCAGATAGTCAACTTTCTCGGTGTGCAGGCGCGCGAGATCCTTCTGCACCTGTGCGGACAGCGGCGTTTTGGCGAGAAACTCCGGCCAGGTGGGCTCGCCCGTGCCGGCGACAAGTCTGTCTTCGCCGAAGGTTTTCTTGTCGAAAAAAGTGCTGCGGGCAAGCCCATGCGATTTCTCGAAATTCCTGTCGTAATACTTGTAGAAGCGCTGCACATCAATGCCCAGCTCGGCGAACAGCTGCTTGGCTTGCTTGCTGTAAATTTTCGGGCCGGCGATGGATTGCGTGCCGCCGTAACCGAGGATCATGCGCTGGCTGGTCTGAAATTCGTTGCGGCGCGCGTGGCCGCCGAAATCATCGTGATTTTCCAGAATCAGAATTTTGGCTTTCGGACCGGCCATCTGGCGGAAGAAATATGCCGCCGAAAGGCCGCTGATTCCGCCGCCTACCACGATCAGGTCGTAGGATTCAGCGTCAGGCGTGGGGGTGTTCCAGGTATTCCCGTCGCGCAGAGCGTGGCCGACCTCCATCACTTCGTCCGTGGTGCCGCGCATGCCTGTGAGGGCCGGAGGATAGGAGGCCGGGGATTGGTTGGGCGAAAAGGGCGATTGCGGAAGGCCGAACCGTTCGAACCAGCTCGTGTCTGGAATTATTAGGGATGCGCCTACTGCGATGCCCAACCCATTGAGGAAATCGCGTCTGGCAATATTGCTTCCCATGCCGATTTTTCGATCGCGCTCTTCACCGCTCACCTGCTCCCCCGCGGATTTGGCCACCGGCGAAACGAGCGAAATCCGCTCTAACCGGCTTTAGATTTATAGGCAGAGAGCATACCCCAGAGGTCAGCGCGGCGCAGGCCTAAACTTTTGAAATTGGGCGATGTGGGAGGAGCGTTGCGAGCGATTCTGCGGGCTAGTGGTGCGAGCGAATACTAACGCGCAGCGTGGAAGTTCCAATCCGAAACTCGGTCGCGTCATCAATCTGTGTTGCCAGCACTCGTTTGTCGGCCACGTACGTACCGTTGGTCGAGCGCAGATCGCGGAGGTAAACTGTGTCGTTCTTTACTTCTACGGCGCAGTGCAACCGCGAAATCATGGGATCGTCTATTTCGAAATCAGCGCCGCCGCGGAGCCGTCCGATCGTCACCAGCGGCATCGTCAAACCGCGTTCCAGCCCCTGAGAGGAACCGCCCACCACCGAAATCGCGATTGACTTGCCCTCCGGAAGATCCAGCGTCGCGACCCGGTCAGTTGCAGATTGTTCCAGGCGCGTCCCGGCGAAAGGCCGATCCTGAGGCGCGACTGGATCGGTGACGATTGTCGAGGACTTGACGTCCGGGGGCACCAGATCCACAACGGAACTCTGCGCACACATCCAGCAGCGAATTTGGGCCATTTTACGGCCTTTGATCCGCCGGTCGTCGAGCTCGACCTGGGCGGCGCAATGGAGGCATCTGACGCGCATGACCAACTCTAGCACTCTAGGCACAGGTGGCTGCGATGGCCCGTTCGTACCATTTTCCCGCCAATTGCATGGCTGCGACAGCGGCATGCGATGGCTAGAGCGAGAAGTGGAATTGGTATTATGCTGCACATTGGAGATTGGGCGATGCCGCAGGGTTTGATTCCTCTACGTTACAAGTAAGCGCTTTAATATCTGTCTGTAACGGACACTCCTTCCATCACCCGAGCATCTCGACCCTCGCAATGCATGCAGGCTTGGTGGTTGACATCACGCTCCATACATGTATTATATTGCATGTAGTGGCTGCACATACATTATGAGTCCAGAAATGCAATCCGGCGCTGTCCTGCCGTCTCCGCCAGCACACCCCAGCGACGGAGACTTCCTGCGACTGCTCGGACGGAAGGTGCGCGAGCTGCGCAACCGGCGGGGCATGACGCGAAAGATGGTGGCGCAGGAATCCGACGTTTCCGAACGCCATCTGGCGCAGCTCGAACTGGGCGATGGCAACGTCTCGGTCGTGCTTCTGCGGCGCATCGCGACCGCCCTGAACGTCTCCTTGGCCGACCTATTTGCCGCCGAGGCCCCTGATTCCGATGCGAAACGCTCCATACAGAGGCTGCTGGATCGTCTTCCCGCGCCGCAGCTGAGCGCGGTGGTGGCTCGGCTGGTGCAGGAATTCGGCGCAGAGCCGAAGGATCGGCATTCGCGCATCGCATTGATTGGACTGCGCGGCGCGGGGAAATCTACTCTGGGCATGAAGCTGGCGCAAGCGCTGAAGGCGCCGTTCATCGAGCTGGACCGCGAGATCGCCAAAGAGGCCGGAATGGATTTGGCGGAGATTTTTTCGCTGTACGGGCAGAGCGGGTACCGCAGAATCGAGCAGCGAGTGCTCGAACGCTTCCTGCGGGAATACCCGCGCGCGGTGCTATCCGTCGGCGGAGGCGTGGTCTCTGAAAAAGAAACTTACGACCGGCTGCTCGCAAGTTGCTTTACGGTGTGGGTGAAAGCCAATCCGGAAGATTACATGGCGCGAGTGATGGCGCAGGGCGATTTTCGGGCGATGGCCGAGAACGATGAGGCCATGGAAGATTTGCGCCAGATTCTGGAGGCGCGCGAACCTTTTTACCGCAAAGCGGATTTGCATCTGGACACTTCCGGCGAATCCGTGGAGCAAAGTTTCCTGAAACTCAGGCAAGCACTGCAAACCGAAATCGGGTAGGAGGCACGCGTGGACGTCGTCGCAACGCATGATTCGCACATTAAAGCTGCGCCGGTGGATTATCAGACCGAGCCGGCGAAATACCAGCATTGGCGCGTGGTTTACCAAGGGCCGGTGGCGGTGCTGACGATGGACGTGAACGAGGATGGCGGATTGCGTCCGGGCTACAAGCTGAAACTGAATTCTTATGATCTCGGCGTGGACATCGAACTGCACGACGTGCTGCAGAGAATCCGCTTCGAGCATCCAGAAATTCGCTGCGTGATGCTGACCAGCGCGAAAAACCGCGTGTTTTGTTCCGGCGCCAACATTTATATGCTGGGACTTTCCTCGCACGCGTGGAAAGTGAATTTCTGCAAGTTTACGAACGAGACGCGCAATGGGATCGAAGATTCCAGCGCGCATTCGGGCTTGAAATTCCTTGCCGCACTGAACGGAACGACGGCCGGTGGCGGATACGAGCTGGCTTTGGCTTGCGACGAAATTATTCTGGTGGACGATCGCTCTTCCGCCGTGAGCCTGCCGGAAGTTCCGTTACTGGGGGTGCTTCCGGGCACTGGCGGCCTCACGCGCGTGACGGATAAGCGCAGAGTGCGCCGCGACCATGCTGATATTTTCTGCACCACGGCCGATGGAGTGAAGGGCCAGCGCGCGAAAGATTGGGGGCTGGTGGACGACGTTGTGAAAACACAGCAATTCACGGAGCACGTGAAGCAGCGCGCACTGGACCTGGCCAAGCGCAGCGATCGTCCTGCAGACGCGCAGGGCGTGGCGCTGACGCCGTTGCAAAGAACCATTGACGACGCCGGGCGGCACTACGAATTTGTGGACGCTCAAGTGAATCGCGAAGCGCGAACGGTGACTTTGACCGTGCGCGTTCCGGAATCCGCAGCGGCGCCTACGCTCGAGGGCGCGCTGACGGCTGGCGCTCGCTGGTGGCCGTTGCAAATGGCGCGTGAATTGGACGATGCGATTCTGGGGTTGCGCACGAGCGAGCCAGAACTTGGTTTGTGGATTGTTAAAACCACCGGCGATGCCAGCGCAGTGCTGGCGCTCGATAATTTCATTCTAAACAATCAGGACAACTGGTTCGTGCGCGAAGTTCTGGGCATGATGCGGCGCACTTTCGCGCGGCTGGATGTTTCTTCGCGTTCGATTTACGCGCTGGTCGAGCCCGAATCGTGTTTTGCGGGAACTTTGCTGGAACTGGCGCTCGCGGCGGATCGCGTTTACATGCTGGACACCGCGGAAGGCGAAGCGCGCGCGGAGATGTGGCTATCGGGGATGAATTTCGGGGCGCTGCCGATGGTGAACCGTCTATCGCGTCTGGCGGCGCGCTTTTACCAGGACTCGACGCAAATAGCCGCGCTGCGCAAACAGATTGGGCGCGTGCTGGAAGTGAAGGATGCGGTCGAGCTGGGCCTGGTGACTGCCGCCCCCGATGATCTGGATTGGCAGGATGAGGTGCGGCAGGCGATCGAATCCAGAATCGCGCTCTCGCCCGACGCGCTCACTGGCATGGAAGCGAATCTGCGCTTTGGCGGGACGGAAACAACGGAGACGCGGATTTTTGGCCGGCTGTCCGCTTGGCAGAATTGGATTTTCATTCGGCCGAATGCCGTCGGTGAAAGCGGCGCGCTGAAGATTTACGGCACGGGCGCACCCGTGAAATTTAATTGGGAACGGGTCTGAAGTTCGTTTTCCACGGCAAAAGTTTTGGCCATTTTTCATTTTTAGGAGATCGCCATGATTGATTACACGGAAAAAATCCCGAACAACGTGGACCTGGGCAGGGATCGCGTGCTGCAGCGCGCGCTCGAGCACTGGCAACCGGCCTACATGAACTGGTGGTACGACATGGGTCCGAGCGAAAGCCACGCGCTGGAAGTGTATCTGCGCACTGCTACCAGCGTCGAGCCGGACGGCTGGGCGCAGTTTGGCTACGTGCGCATGCCGGAATATCGCTGGGGAATTTTTCTGCAGCCGCGCGATGTCGCACGTCAGGTGAATTTCGGCGTACACAAAGGACAGCCGGCGTGGCAGGAAGTTCCCGGTGAATATCGCTCGACGTTGCGGCGCGTGATCGTAACGCAAGGCGACACCGAGCCCGCATCCGTCGAACAGCAGCGGCTGCTCGGAATGTGCTGCCCTTCTCTGTACGATTTGCGAAATATTTTTCAGGTGAACGTGGAAGAAGGGCGGCATCTGTGGGCCATGGTTTATCTGCTGCACCGCTATTTTGGGCGCGATGGCCGCGAAGAAGCGGAAGCGCTGCTGGAACGGCGCTCCGGCGACGCGGACAATCCGCGCATTCTGGGCGCGTTCAACGAGCCCACTCCGGATTGGCTGGCGTTTTACATGTTCACGTTCTTCACGGATCGCGACGGAAAATTTCAGCTCTGCGCGCTCGCCGAATCCGGGTTTGATCCCCTGGCGCGCACTTGCCGCTTCATGCTCACCGAGGAAGCGCATCACATGTTCGTTGGCGAGACGGGCATCAGCCGCATTTTGCAGCGCACCTGCGAGGTGATGCAGGAACACAAAGTTGAAAATGCCAGCGACGTCCGCGCACTGGGCGTGATTGACCTGCAAACGATGCAGAAATATTTGAATTTTCATTTCAGCGTCACGATTGATCTGTTTGGCTCGGACGCATCGTCGAATGCCGCCAGCTACTACACCACCGGGCTGAAAGGACGTTACGAGGAGACAAAAATCGACGACGACCATATGCTGCAAAACGCCGAATATCCCGTGCTGGAAGTTTCCGGCAACAAAATCATCACGCGGCACGTTTCCGCTTTGACAGCGCTGAACGAACGGCTGCGCGACGATTACATCGCGGAAATTCAGGGCGGCGTGGACCGCTGGAATAAAATCATGGAGCAGGCCGGCATTTCTTTCCGGCTGACGCTGCCGCACAAGGGCTTTCACCGCGCGATTGGGAATTTCGCAGGGCACTTCATCAGCCCCGAAGGCGAAGTGCTTACCAAGGAAGCGTGGGAAAATAATCGGGACAAGTGGATGCCCAGCGCGGCGGATCAGAAGTTCGTGCAATCGTTGATGACGGGGCGCGTGATCGAACCCGGTAAATTCGCCAATTGGATTGCGCCCCCGATCCGCGGCGTGAATCGCCAGCCATTGAATTTCGAGTATGTGCGCTTTAATTAGACGGCTGGCGCGTTTCCCGGGCATTTAGCCCGTCTCCCGTGCGGCCAGCGGGCATGTCACGACACGGCACTCCGTCGCGACTTCGCTGAAACCCTGTGCCGTTATCCATGTACTCTTTCCGAGACGGAAAAATAAAGGATCTCGGCCGACCATGCCCAAGCTGAACTATCTGCTCTCGCTGCCCACCGACGACAATGATTATCAGCAGGAACAAGCGACCGCCGCGAAGGAAACCGCGCAACGCCTGGGTCTCGGCGTGCAGGTGGTTTACGCGGGCAACGATGCGATCAAGCAGAGCGATCAAATTCTGAAGGCGATTCAATCGCCTGCGGGCACACGGCCGGATGCCATACTCTTCGAACCGCTGGGCGCTACAGCGTTGCCGCAAGTAGCTCGCGCGGCGTCCAGCGCGGGAATCGGCTGGGTGGTTCTGAACCGCAACGCGGAATATTTACCCGAACTGCGCCGCGCCGGGCGCGCGCCCGCTTTCGCGGTGAGTTCCGATCATTTGGAGATCGGGCGGATTCAGGGATTGCAATTCGCGGCGCTGCTTCCGAACGGCGGATCAGTTCTCTACATTCAGGGGCCTTCGGAAAATTCCGCCGCGAAAGAGCGCACCACTGGAATGCAGCAAACCAAACCTGCCAACATAAAAATTAATATGTTGAAGGGCCAGTGGACCGAAGAGAGTTCTTACAAAGCGGTGAGCTCCTGGATGCGCTTGTCCACTTCGGTGAAGCAGTTTGTGGATCTGGTCGGAGCGCAGGACGATTCGATGGCTATTGGCGCGCGCAAAGCGATGCAGGAAAGCTCCGACGGGGCTGCGCGGGAAAAATGGCTGGGCGTGCCGTTCACCGGTTGCGACGGATTGATCGCTACGGGCCAGCAATATGTGCGTAGCGGTTTGCTCGCCGCGACTGTGGTGGTGCCGCCCAATACGAAGCTGGCGCTGGAAATGCTCGTCGCCGCGATGCAGAACGGCAAGAATCCGCCGGAATTGGCGCTTACCGAGCCTACATCGTTTCCTTCTGTCGAAGATTTGAAGCGTGCTTCGCGAGACAAAAAGCCTCGAATTTCCTAGCGCCCAGTCTCTCCGAATGCGAAATATCTGCCGACCAATTTGAGATGGTGGGGCTGGTCGGAATTGAACCGACGACCTACGCGTTAGGAGTGCGTCGCTCTATCCAACTGAGCTACAGCCCCACAGGCGCATTTTAACACGGCGGATGCTGTTACTAAATCATCAGGCATTTTGTTTGTGCGCGGCCAGGATTTCGCGCTCGATCGCTTCGCCCATATCTTCGGTTGTGGATTTCCCGCCGATATCGGGCGTGCGCACTTTCGAATTCGCCAGCACCTTGGCGATCGCCCACTCGACGGCGTCTGCCGCTTCCGCTTCCCCTAGGTGGCGCAGCATCATTGCGCCGGACCATATTTGCCCGATTGGGTTTGCCACACCCTGGCCGGCGATATCGGGCGCGGAACCGTGCACCGGCTCGAACATGGACGGAAATTCGTGCTCCGGATTCAGATTCGCAGAGGGCGCAATGCCGATCGAGCCCACGACCGCCGGCCCAAGGTCGGAAAGAATGTCGCCGAACAGATTCGAACCAACCACTACGTCGAACCATTCCGGATGGCGCACGAAGTGAGCCGTCAAAATATCGATGTGATATTGATCCGTACGCACGTCGGGAAATTCCTGCGCGATGAGGCGAAAACGCTCGTCCCAGAAAGGCATGGTGTGAATGATGCCGTTCGATTTCGTGGCGGAGGTCAGGTGCGATTTCCGGATCCTGGCGAGCCGAAACGCGTAGCGCAGGATGCGGTCTACGCCCCGGCGCGTGAACACGGTCTGTTGAATCGCCAGTTCCTCTTCCGTGCCCTCGTATAGTCTGCCGCCGATTTCCGAATACTCGCCTTCGTTATTTTCCCGGACGATGACCATATCAATCTGGCCGGGCCGGATATTTTTCAGGGGCGAATCGAGTCCCTCGAGCAAGAGCACAGGCCGCAAATTTACGTATTGGCGAAAATGGCGGCGGATCGGAATCAGCAGGCCCCAGAGGGATATGTGGTCGGGAACATCGGGATGACCGACCGCGCCCAGGAAAATCGCGTCGCAAGGGCGCAGCTGATCAAGGCCGTTTTCCGGCATCATGCGGCCCGTCCGGCGATAGGTTTCGCAGCTCCAATCGAAATTCTGCCACGTGACTGAAAATCCGAAGCGCTTGGCAGCTGCTTCGAGCACGCGAATCCCCTGCGGCAGAACTTCAAGGCCGATGCCGTCTCCGGGGATTACGGCAATCTGGTAACGTTTCGCCGGCACGATCGCGTTTCCTCCGAAATTGAATTGGAAATGAGCGCGCTGTGCTGCACGATCAGGACGCTTGCGCCGCGGCACGCTCGCGCACCGCTTGCACGCGGTCCATCAGCGCCTTCACGCGATGCACGTCCACGGGATTTTCCATCACGCCATCTTTTTTCAGGCTCGTCCCGACGATAATTCCATCAGCATGCTGCAGCAACGCGGCTGCATTCTCCGCGCTGCTGCCGCTGCCGATCAGGAGCGGGCGCGTCGCCAGACTCTTTGCCTGGCGAACTTTCTCGAGGTCCGGCGCATTGCCTGTAAATTTTCCGGAAACGATCAGCGCGTCCGCTCCGTAGAACTCGGTCCATTGGATGTGCGTGGCCAAATCAATGCCGGGAAACGGGACCGAGTGCTTCTTGTCCACGTCGGCAAAAATATGAATGTCGCCCGCGGCGAGTTCTTTTCGTTTGCGCATCAGTTCCGCCGCGCAGCCGTGATCAAATTCACCGGTATCCCACACACGCGCGCCGGTAAGAATGCAGACGCGTAGGAAGCGCGCTTTGGCTGCCAGAGCGATGGCCAGGCACACCACTCCGCCGTTGTGAATGACGTTGACGCCGACCGGCAGCGGAGAATTGTTCACCACTTCTGCGGCGGCCACGGCATGCGCGGTCATCGCTTCCGGCTTCACATCGTTGCCAACGTAGTACGGCAGGTCCCACATATTTTCTACCATCAGGCCGTCCACGCCGCCCTGCAGCAGCGCTTCGGCATCGCGCAGCGCGTGATCAATGATCGTCTGCATTCCGTATCCGTTGTAGCCGGCCGCTCCCGGAAGCGGCCAAAGGTGGACCATCCCGATCACCGGCTTGGGAGCGGGAAAAAGATCCGCGAGCGAGCGCAATCTTTGCCGATCCATTTCTTTCTTCCATTCGGGTAGCGGCGTGTTCTCGGGCAGTCGCGTCATCTTGCACTCCTTCTTCGCAGCAAGCGGCGGTGCGGCAGGCGCGCCAAAACTCGCATGCGCGCTTCGTCCCACTTTCCTCGTAATCGCTGCGCGCTCAGCAGCGCCGCCACTTCGCGCTGTCCGGGCACGTTCTGCCCTGCGCCGACAACCCGGGTCGCCAGCGCACCGGCCGCGTTCGCGGCGATGGCGCTTTCGATTGTGGACCATCCGCGCAATCGCGCTTGCAGAAACGCAGCGACGAAAGCGTCCCCCGCTCCGGTGGAATCTTTAGCACGCACGGCGAAAGACGGAACCAGCACGAGGCGGTCGCTTTCACCAATCAAGCAGCCGCGGCGGCCAACTTTCAGTACCACTTCGCGGGCGCCGGCCTGGCGCAGCGCTGCGAACGCCTGGAAAGGATCGCGCGTGCCGGTGAGCGCGGCGGCTTCGTCCCGGCTGACGAGCAGAATATCCACGCGACGGGCCATTTGCAAAATTTTCTGCGGAATTGCTTTGCTCGGCTCCATGCCGACGTCCAGCGAGACCCAGCCTCCGCGCGCGTGGATGGCTTTGATCAAATGTTCGGCGGCTTGTGCCGGACCGCGATCGAGAAAGCTATGGCCCGCGATATGCGCGGCGGCTGTTCCGGCGGTGAGCGCAGCGTTGCTGCGCAGCAGTTGCAGCAGCGCGTTCGCACCGCGGCCGCCGAAAAATGTGCGCTCCCCGTCCGGTGTCACGTTGATGTAGAACACTCCGGTGACGGCGGCCGTGGTTCGCTGTACCCAGCGCGTGTCCACGTTACTGGCGCGAAGAATTCTCAGCACATACTCGCTGAAAATATCCTGCCCGACGCAGCCCACCAGCCGCGGCGCGGCGCCCCAGCGCGCCAAACCGAATGCGCAATTGGCACCCACACCGCCGCAGCCGATTTGTAATTCCCGCGCGAGGCAATCTTCTCCGGGCTGCGGCCAGGCCTGCACGCGCCCCATAATGTCCACGTTAATGTCGCCGAGCACGATGATGCTGGGCTGGGGGATTGTTTTGCGGCGCATCGCGTCGAAATCCTAGCACGCCCGAGAAAGTTCTTGGCGCGAACTTCGCTCTGCGCCAGGTTTTGTGATAAGACCGGAAGGATCTGGGAGGCTTTCTTGGTCATCTCGCTTGTGGTTCGGGACGATGTGGCCGCCGCCTTGCAGGCGGGGCGCCCCATCGTGGCACTTGAATCCACCGTCATCGCGCACGGCTTGCCGCGACCGCAAAATCTGGAGACAGCCCGCGCAATGGAAGCGGCCGTACGCGAAGAAGGCGCGATACCCGCGACGATTGCCATGCTGGAAGGGTGTCTCGTCGTAGGGCTTTCGTCCGAACAGCTTGCAACTTTTGCCGCGACCGATGGAATCGCCAAAGTCAGCCGTGCCGACCTCGCCGCGGTGCGGGCCACGCGCCAAACCGGAGCCACCACGGTGGCCGCGACGATGCTGATCGCAGCGCTCGCCGGAATTCGCATGTTCGCGACCGGCGGGATCGGCGGCGTGCACCGCGGAGCGGAGTTGAGCTTCGACATTTCCGCGGACCTGCCGGAAATTGCGCGCACTCCGGTAGCGGTGGTCTGCGCGGGCGCTAAAGCCATTCTGGATCTTCCGCGCACGCTGGAAATGCTGGAAACACTGGGCGTGCCGGTCGTCGGCTATCGCACGAGCAAATTTCCAGGGTTCTACATCGAGGACAGCGGCCTTGCGTTGCAGTCGCGCGTAGACACGCCCGGCGAAGCCGCTCGGCTGATGCAGATTCACTGGGAGCTGGGATTGTCGTCCGGAATTGTGTTCGGCAACCCGCCGCCTGCAGCGAGCGCGCTGCGCAAGCAAGAAGTGGACGCGTGGATCGCGCAGGCCCTGCAGTCGGCCGCGGCCGAGGGCATTCGCGGGAAGGCCGTCACGCCTTATCTCCTGGATCAGCTGGCGAAAGCGAGCTCCGGCCGGACGCTTCAGACGAACATCGCTTTGCTCGTACACAACGCGCGAGTCGCCGCGCAAATCGCTAAGGCTTACAGCGCGCTTCATTCCGCTTAAGAGTCGCAGGGTTTACTGGGCCGCGCCGGCGGAGCCGACTTTCACGCTGCGGCGGAATTTCTGCATGAGGTGCTCGCCGGATTTCACCGGTGGATACTTGGCGGATTCGCCCGGAGCGATGCAGGTGGGAATGCAGGCGATCTCCGCGTCCCAATTCGGCTGATGGAAAAATGCGATGGACTGGCGGCGTGAGGAGCCGCGGCGGTCGGCGGGCGGATTCACGACGCGATGCAGAGTGGACACCCAGTGGTCATTCGTCCAGCGTGCCATTAAATCGCCGATATTGATGATAAACGCTTCCGGAATGATGGGTACCGGCTGCCATTGACCATCGGCAGTGCGAATTTCCAGTCCGCCGGGCGCAGCTTCGGCAAGCAGAATCGTGAGGCTGCCGTAATCGCTATGGGCTCCGGCGCGCAATTGTCCGGGCTGCGGCGGCACGGGCTGCTGAGGATAATTTAGCGCGCGCATCGCGCTGATGGGATGATCAATCACGCCGGCGAAAAAGTCCGCGGGAAGATGCAGGGCAGCGGCGAACAGGCGCATGACACGCGCGGCCAGTTCGCCCATCGCGACGTAATACGCCGACCACGCGGCGCGAAAAATCAGCGGCTCTTGCGGCCACAGATTCGCGGCAAAGCGAAAATCGGCGTCGGGTTCGTTGCCGGTGTGCGGCGGTTGCTGCAGCGGGCCGATGCTGAAACTTTCTTTGATGTCCGGCGGCGTTTTGGCGCCGAGCGATTGCGCGAGGGCTTCGGCTTGCAGCGGAGAATAGCCATAGGGATAACCGACGTAGGGCATTTTTGTCGCCAGCTTGCGTTCTACAGGCAGATCGAAGAAAGCGCGCGCCGCATCCCAAGCCGCGCCGATGACTTCCCGCGGGACTCCATGCCCGACGATGGCGAGAAAACCTGTCTGGCGGCAGATTTCGTCCACCTGGCTTCCCAGGTCCTTCAGGGCGGCCGCCGACGCAGTCGGCACCGCTGCAATGTCAATAATCGGAAAGTCGCGCATCGCGCCACCTCTTTGGTCGCGAGAAATGCCGCCAGATCAGCTGGTGGCAAAACGGTATCACGCTTGGCCGCATTTTTTCCAATGCTGGCTTGGCTGTTTGAGCAAGCCGGAGCAGCCGATTCGTTGTATAACAATTACCAGGAGCGCAAATGAAATATCGCAAGCTCGGGCGCACAGGTTTCGATGTGAGTGACATCGCTCACGGACTTTGGGGCATGAGCGGCTGGAGCGGTTCCGAAGATCAGGAATCCTTGCAGGCGATGCAATCGGCGATTGACCTGGGCTGCAATTTCTTCGATACCGCTTGGGCCTACGGAGAAGGCAAGAGCGACGGCTTGCTCGGCAAAATACTGGCGAGCAACCCAGGCAAACGGCTCTATGCCGCGTCGAAAGTTCCGCCGCTGAACGGCCGCTGGCCGGCCACAGCGCAATACAAATATCGCGACGTATTCCCCGCTGCGCATGTGATGAGCTACGCGCAGAAAATCCGGGAAAAACTCGGAACGGAATCCATTGATATCCTGCAATTTCACGTATGGGACGACAGCTGGGCCGAGGAAGCGGAATTTCGCGAGACCGTCGAGAAACTGAAAGACGAAAAGCTCGTTCGCTTCTTCGGGCTCAGCCTGAATCGTTGGCAGCCCGAAAACGGGATTGCAGCGCTGCGCACGGGACTGGTGGACGCGGTGCAAGTGATCTACAACATTTTCGATCAATCCCCGGAAGATAAGCTTTTTCCCGTGTGCCGCGAACTGAATATCGGCGTGATCGCGCGCGTTCCTCTTGACGAGGGCAGCCTGGGCGGAAAAATGACGCGCGAGACAAAATTTCCATCCCACGACTGGCGCGCAAAATATTTTGGCCCGGCAAATTTGGCGCAGACTCTAACGCGCGTGGATGAACTGAAGAAAATCGTGCCGCCGGGCATGACTCTGCCGGAAATGTCGCTGCGCTTCATTCTGTCGAATCCCGACGTCGGCACCACGATCATCGGCATGAGGAAACCTGCCCACGTGAAAGAGAACATCGCGGTCAGCGACGCTGCGCCGCTCGATAGGGCGCTGCTGCAGAAGCTGAAGGCGCATCGCTGGGATCGCATCCCGCAAGGGTGGTCGGACTAACGACCGGTCTATACGCTGCCGCGCAGCGCTTTCGGCACCGCGTGAGCGATCCACCGCGGGCCGCATCGAGGGTTATGGCATAATAAATCAGGCGAAATCAGCTGCTCGCACTGCGTGGCAGCCTGATGCCTGGCTAAAGTGACGGCACGGACAAAAATTCGCAAGAAGCTGCTGGCAGCGCATCGCAAACTGCGCGAGTTGCGCATGCTCGCGAAGGGCCTGCTTTCCACGCGCCATCCCGTGCTGGTGCACATTATTCCCATCCGTCGCTGCAATTTGGCCTGCACCTACTGCAACGAATTCGACGATTTCTCGAAGCCCGTGCCGCTGGAAGAAATGTTGCGCCGCGTTGACCGGCTCGGCGCGATGGGCACGTCCGTGATTACGATCAGCGGCGGTGAGCCGTTACTGCATCCGGAACTGGACGCGATCATCGCGCGCATCCGCAAGAACGGCATCATGGCCGGGCTGATCACGAACGGATATTTGCTCGTCGCCGATCGCATCAAAGCGCTCAACCGCGCCGGGCTGGAATATCTCCAGATCAGCATCGATAACGTCAATCCGGACGACGTTTCCATGAAGAGCCTGAAAGTGCTCGACCAGAAACTGAAACTGCTGGCCGAGCACGCCGAATTTCAGATCAACATCAATTCTGTGTTGGGCGGAGGCGTAGCCAATTCCGAGGACGCTTTGACCGTCGCGCACCGCGCCGTCGAGTTGGGCTTCACTTCCACCGTCGGAATTCTGCACGACCACAACGGCCAGCTGCAGCCGCTTGGCCCGCGCGAACAGGAAATCTTCGAAGAGATCATGTCGCTCGGCAAGCAATCCTTCACGCGCATCAATCAATTCCAGCACAATATCGCCAAGGGCCTGGAAAACAACTGGCGCTGCCGCGCCGGCTCGCGTTACCTCTACATTTGCGAAGACGGCCTGGTGCATTATTGCTCGCAGCAGCGCGGTTACCCGGGCATTCCGCTGGCGCAGTACACGGATGAGCAACGCCATCGCGAATTTCTCACCAAGAAAGGTTGTGCGCCGCATTGCACTGTCTCCTGCGTGCATCAAACCTCCGCGATGGACTTCTGGCGCGCGCCGCAAACATTGGAACCCGGCGCCACACCCCCCATGACCGCTGCGGAAAACCTGGTGCAACTGACCGGCCCGTCGAATCGCCCGTCGTAACTTCGCCGTGCCGGCGCAAATGCTGAAAGTCTATTCGTCGCCTCCCCCGTTTCTCTTTCGCGGCGCATTGCGCTAATTGCGTGGGCAATTCCTCGTGAACCGATTAAAGTTTCCTATTGCAAACAGTTACACCTGAGCGTAAAAGTCGCTCATCTATCCATTTCTCTGCTCCGCCGGGTACGGAGCGGATCCACATTATTTCGGCACCACACGTGGTGATGTCCGGTAACAATTTCGGATTTGCTTGGAGGTGTGACAATGAGCCTGCGCAAATTGATGGCTTGGATGATGCTGCTTTGTGCCATTTTCCTCACCGTGCCCACGCGCAGTTCCGCGCAGGTGAACACCGTGAATTTGTCCGGCTCGGTGTTGGATCCGCAGAACCTCGCGGTAAAGGACGCCAAGCTCACGCTGCAAAACCCCGCCAAGGGCATCGCACGCACCACCGCCAGCGACGCTAACGGTCGATACGAATTCGTCGGCGTGCCGCCCGGAACCTATACGCTTACCGTGGAAGCGGCGGGCTTTGCGATTCTCACCGACACATCATTCACTTTGACGCTCGGGCAAGTGGCCGAATTCAGCCCGCAGCTGCAACTGAAGACCACGGCCGTGTCCGTAAGCGTTTCGGCAGCGCCGGACCTGGTTGAAACCAGCAAGACAGACGTTTCCATGACCGTCTCGCAGAATCAGATTGATAATTTGCCGATCAACGGACGAAATTACATCAACTTCACGCTGCTGGATTCGCGTGCGGCGCGCGACAACACGCCTTCGATCGGCGCGGCGCCCAACACCGGGTTGAACCTGGGCGGCCAGCGCGGGCGATCGAACGAAATTTCCGTGGACGGCGCGGACGCCGTGGACAGTTCGGTGAACGGAGTGCGCGCGACGGTATCGCAGGAAGGCGTGCAGGAATTTCAGGTGATCAGCAGCAGTTACATGCCGGAATACGGGCGCGCCATGGGCGGGGTCGTCAACATCGTCACGAAATCGGGCTCGAACGAAATTCACGGCAACGCTTTTGGTTTTCTCCGCAACGGCGCCATCCAGGCACAAAATCCGTTTTCGGTGACGGCATCTTGCGATCCGACGACTTTCGAGTGCGGCACCACGCCCGTGAAGCAGTCCTACACGCGCGTACAGTCCGGCCTCACACTCGGCGGCCCCATCCAGAAGGACAAAACTTTTTTCTTCTTCAGCTACGAGCTCACGCGCCGCGAGGAAACCGGATTCACCGCGATCGGCCAGGACAATTTCGGATTTGTAAATTCCAATATTTTGCCCCCGAATGCGGGGCCGTGTCCGCTGCCCGCGTATTTGGTAACGCCCACTCAGGAAGCGTTTGTTCAGGCCGTGCCCGCCGCAGTTGGCATTCCGTATCTTTGCGCGGCGGCGGCCAGTTCGTTCACGGCGATCTTCGGCAACACAGCGTTCTATCCCGGCTCCACATTTCCCAGCACCAGCGCGCCCGTGCCTGCCTCATTTACCGGATTGCTTTCCACCATCGGAAATTTCCCCACTTCCGAAAAAGGCAGCATCTACTCACTGCGCATTGACCACATCTGGAATTCGCGCAATAACACGTTCGTGCGCGCCATGGTTTCGCCCGACAGCGTCGACGGCATCCAAGTGAACGCGCAAAATCAAACGTTTGGCCAGAACGCTGGGAACCGCACTTCCACGCAACAGACGCACGATTGGGCTCTGATCGCGCAGCACACCACCACCATCAGCAGCGATGTGTTCAATGAAGTGCACTTCCAGTTCGCGCGCCGCAGTCTTTTTTACGGCTTTTCGGATCTTCCCGGCGGCTCCGATCCCGCCGTCAACATCGCCGGCGCGGCGTATTTCGGCCGCGAGCCTTTCTCCACCGAAGATCGCCTGGAAAAGCGCTACCAGCTCACAGACAATCTGACCTGGATCAAGGGAAAACACTCGCTCAAGTTCGGCGTGGATTTCAACTTCATCCAACTGCAGTCCCCGTCCTCGCAGATTTTCACTCTGAACTACGGCGGCGTTTATGATTTTGGCAGCGTCTCGATCGCGGCGGGCGCTCCCAGTTTGACTCCCGTGCAGGCCTACGGCTTCGGCACGCCCACAATTTTTTTCCAGGGCATCGGCCAGTCGGATAACCCGTTCAACAATAAATTGCTGGGAGTTTTCGCGCAGGATAGCTGGAAAATAAATGGCCGGCTCACGTTGAATTATGGCGTGCGTTACGATGTCGGCTGGCAACCCACGTTTGCGGCAGCCACTGCGTCCAACGCTGCGGCGGAAAAAGCCTTCGGAGTTCAGGAAGGCGTGCCGATCGACTCCAACAACCTCTCCCCGCGCATCGGAATTGCCTGGGATCCGTGGGGCAACGGCAAGACTGTGATTCGCGCGGGCTATGGATTTTTCTACGACAATCCGGCGCTCGCGCTCACCTTCCTTGCGACCGCTGAAGACGGCGCGCGTTCTGCCCTGCTGCAATTCCCCGGCGGCACACCCGATGGTTCTTTGAATGCCGCTTCGATTTTTCAGGGAATATTGAATGTGCCGGACATGGGCTGCTCCACGGCCACACCGAACATGTGCTATCAAGCCAATCAGCAGCGCTTCAATGCATTCCAGCCCAATTCCCTTTTCATCAATCAAAATTATTTGACGGTGCCGAACCCCGATGTGCCCGGTGCGCTGGGTTATCCGCTGGTGGGCATCCCTTACACGATTCCGATCAAGAATAATTTTCAGTATGCGCTGGCGCAACAGGCGAACCTTTCGATCGAGCATGAACTTTCGCGGGATTGGAAAGTCAGTGCCGGCTATAACTACACGCACGGCACGCACCTGGACCGCACCATCAACATCAACGTCACCAATCCGGCGATTCTGGACTCCAACGCCAGCAATGCGATCGAGGCCGGGCTGATCACGCCGGGGACAAATCCGCTGACCGTTCAAGTTCCCAGCAACGGAGGCGCGCCTGGCTGCGTGAATACCGGCACGGGCAGCGTCCTGGTTGAGGCTCCCGGCGTTTTCGGCATCGGCTCCTCTGCGCCCGGATGCGGAACTCCCATCGGAGCGATCGGCACGGCGGCCGCATTTAATTTTTTCCGGCCGTCGGGTCCGAATCCCTCGTTCGCGGGACTCGTGGGAGGCTACTCGAACTTGGTCGCGCTGGCGGCCGCGGGCGGATTCCCCACGGGTTTTGCGGGATTGCAAGTGCCGTGGAGCGACGTGAACCCGCAAACTTCCACCGGCAACTCTCTTTACAACGGTTTCACGCTGACCGTGACCAAGCGTTTCTCGCGGGGATTCGAGATGGTTTCGGGCTGGACGTATTCGCACACGATTGACGATTCCACCGACCTTTCCACTTTGCTGAATCCGCAGGACAACAGCAATCCAAATGGCGATCGCGGCAACTCAGATTTCGATCAGCGGCATCGCTGGATCACCAGCGCCGTGTATCAAACGCCCTTCCGCCAGAGCGATTCGGCGACGTGGAAAAAAATACTTTCAAATTTCACCGTGTCGCCCGTAATCGAGGTGGCTTCGGGGCGGCCGTACAACGTCCTGCTCGGATTCGATTCGAATCTGGACTTTGGATCTTCCACCGGGCG
Source organism: Candidatus Acidiferrales bacterium (assembly GCA_035602855.1). Lineage (GTDB taxonomy): Bacteria > Acidobacteriota > Terriglobia > Acidiferrales > UBA7541 > Palsa-295. Next base: position 22,545 of record DATNLN010000109.1, on the reverse strand, counting down.
TCCTTCCGCGTTGCCTGCTGGCACAGCGGTTCCGGCTGGATTCCCCGCGGCAACGACTTCGCCATTTATTTCCAAAGACGAATTCATCATTCCGACGAACTGCTTCGGCAGCGATGGCTCGGTGATTCCGCCCAGCGCCACCGTTCCCGTACCGCCCACGGGCTGCACTGGAAATTTGGGTCGCAACGCTTTCAATCAGCCGGGCTTCTTCGAGATCGATTTGCGTATCGCCAAGGAAATTCCGATCAATGAGCGTTTCAATCTGCAGGTGATTGCCGATGGCTTCAACATGCTGAACCGCTTCAACGTCAGCGGCGTGAACCCCGTGTGCGATTCCACCGCGGGCGCAACGACTTGCGCTGCCGGTCAACCCACCTCAGCATACGATCCGCGAACGTTTCAATTCGCGCTGAAACTTAACTTCTAGTGGAAGGTGGCATAGGCAATCCTGGCGGTGCCGTACCGCATCGGCGCAGCGGTGGCGTGCGGATGGAAACGGCTATGGGCTCAATCCCTTGTGCAGTTCATTCGGCCCTCTATCCCCGAATTTCCGGCTCGCTGAATCTTGAGCCGCCTACTCTGCTGTCGGAATTTTGCGCTCGGCGGGCGTTCGCGCTAAAGTATTTGCAAGCGCTCGGCGGGAGCGTTTACCGCGAAGGGAACATCATTGATGAGCCCCATCATCTGGTTGACACTCGGCTTGATCGCCATCGGCGTCGTTGCGGCCATCGTGTGGTCGGCGGCGCGGCGCTCCGATGCGCAACTCTCCGCGGTGCGTCAGGAGATGCAGAATTCGCTCGCCACGCAAGGCCAGTCCGTGTACGCGCAAATCAATCACTTGATGCAATCGGTCACAACCCAACTCGGCCAGGTGCGCCAGGAATTGCAAACCGGAGTCGCATCGTCGGGAAAACTCGCCAGCGACGCGCAAATCGCCATGGCGCAGCAGCTGCAATCCTCGAACGAGACCATTCGCAAGATCAGCATGCAGATCGCGGAAGTGCAGCAGGCCGGAAACGCGATGTCGCAATCCGCGCAGACGCTGCAAAATGTTCTGGGCGGCGCGAAAACACGCGGCGTGCTCGGCGAAGTGGTGCTGGAACGATTGCTGCAGGATGCTTTGCCGCGCAGCGCGTACGAAACGCAATACCGTTTCGATTCCACCGGCGCTATCGTGGATGCCATCGTGCGCAGCGGCGACCGCATTCTTTCCGTGGACTCAAAATTTCCGCTGGACGCTTACCGCCGGCTTTTCGATGCCGGCGAATCGGCGCGTCGTGAATTTTCGCTCGCGGTTCGCAAGCACGCCGATGCCATTGCCGAGAAATATATTCTGCCGGACGAGCACACTTTCGATTTCGCGCTGATGTTCGTACCTTCCGAAGGCGTGTATTACGAGCTGCTGATGACCGAAGACACCAAATACGGACAGATTGATGAATATTGCCGGGCCAAGCGCGTTTTCCCCGTTTCGCCGAACACTTTTTATGCGTGCCTCAGCGCCGTCGCCATCAGCCTGCAAGGTCAGAAAATCGAGGAAAACACGCGCCATTTGCTGGCTGGCATGGGGGGGCTGAAAAAACAATTCGAGGCCTTTGCCGAAGTTTACGACCGGCTGGGCACGCATCTGCGTCATGCGCAGCAGAGTTATGAAGACGCCGACAGCCGCCTGAGCCGCGCGCGTAATGCGCTGGAGCAAATGGCGCAGGGCGCGCTTCCCGAAGGCCAAGCGCCGCCGCCAGTGCTGAGCGCCGCAAACGAAGATTAATTCTGCAGGCTTGGACTTTTTTGTCTCAGGTCATCGCGTCGCCCGGCCTTCGCAAAACATAATCCGCTGGCAATTCTCACTGCAATGCCGCTGCGGCGCATTCCATTAGCGTGCGAAAATCTCCCGCCATCGTAGTGGAAACAATCGCTTCCGCGTCGCGCCACACCTTTTGCGTTTCGTCCGGGTGGTGCGTGAGCCGCTCCACCAGGTTCTTCACCGCGTGTTGCGCATCTTTGGGCGCAATGCTTTCTGCGGCGCTGAGGTAGCGCCGCGCCAGTCCGGCATCAGGCGAAGCAAGAATCCGTCCGTGAAAGGAAAAATCTCCCGTGGCAATCGCCTGTACTTCAATCTCGGCGGAATTTTCGGAACCGCCGGACGTCAGCACTTCCTGCCGGTCGCCTCGTAAGAAACGGAGCACGCCGGGAGTTTGATTTTCCACCCACACGCGCAACGCTTGGTCCGTTCCCTGCACGTGCAAGGCGAGCTTGCTGCGTTTTTCCGGAACCAGCGGAGGCAACGGAGGATCAAAATGCAAACTTGCCAGCGTCGTGGTCGCGGTCCACTGGCCAACTGGTGTTTCGATCAATAATTTCGCTGCGCCGGGAAGCGCCCGCGGGCTCGCCAGCACCACAATGCATTCCGGCGAAGCGGCGAGCACGAACGCGCGGTCGCCATTGATGCTCACGCGATTCGCGTCCACGTCGCCGCGAAATCCGCCGCCGCAGACTGAGAACCGATCCACCTGCGAAACCACCGGCGCCAGGATGGCCGCCTGTTCGCCCATGCCCGTCGTGGGCGCGTCGATGAGCGCTGCGGCGGAACTTCCCGCGGCGCTGACAATCAGCACCGTCACATCGGTAGGAGCAGTGAAAAATGCGCGCCCGGATTTGTCCGTCTTCACCCGCTGCCCTTCTCCCACATCCACGGTGATTCCGTCCGCCAGCCGCCCATCCACGCCAAGAACCGCAAGCGTAGCCGGTTGCCCTGCGACCAATCGCGAAGGTAGCACGACCGAAACGGTCCAGGTGGTGGCGGCGCTGGCTTGCGCGCGCGCCGCCGGTGCGCAAGCGAACAGAAACCAGCCGCCCGCGATGCACGCACAAACCACGCACCCTAAGAACGCGTCGATCCGCGCGCGCGGCTTTGTTGCGGCCACAAATCCGAAAAAAGTCCGCATGTTGCGCATCATTTGGGCGGCGGCGGGGGCATCACGCGCTCGTACACCTTGGATTCGCGGAACAGCCGGAAAAGCTCGGAATCAATTTCATTGGCGCGCACGCATTCGTCCAGAATGCTCAAAGCGCGTTCGACGGGCACGGCGCGCTTGTAGGGCCGGTCGGAAGCCGTCAAAGCATCGAAAATATCGCACACGGTCATCATTTTGGTGGGCAGCGGAATCTGATCGCCGTGCAGCTTGTACGGGTAGCCTGTACCATTTAGTTTTTCATGATGTGCGCGGGCGATTTCCGGCACGCCGCGCAATTCTTTCGTCCACGGAATCTGGCTCAGAAAATTAAAGGTGTATACGACGTGCGATTCGATCTGCTGGCGCTCGGACGCGTCCAGGCTGCCCTTCGGTATGGAAAGCAGCCGCATTTCGTCGGCATTGATGTACGGCAGCTCGCTGCCCTTGCTGTCCTCGAAAAACTGATGCGCGATTTCGCCCAGTTTGCGAAATTGCCCCTGTTCCATCAGCGTCGGCTCGTTCGCGTCCAGGATGAACTGCAAATAATCCTGAATGCGCTCCAGGCGCTGTTCGAAATCCTCGCTCAGGCGCGCGATTTCGCTGAGCGCGTCGCCGCGGTCGCGTTCCAAAAACATCTGCAGCTTGCGGCGCACCATGCCCACTTCCACTTCCTTGCGGATGTAATCGAAACGCTGTTTCACCAGGTCCAGCTGCAGCGGGTACAGCTTCTTCGCCTTCACCAGCACTTCTTCGCGCACGCCAACTTTACCGAAATCGTGCAGCAGCGCAGCGTAGCGAATTTCTTTCATCTGCTCGTGATCGAAATGGCTGCCGCTGTACGGGCCGGTGGCGACCTGATCCACTATTTCCGCCAGGCCCTGCGTGTAAGCGGCAACGCGCAGAGAATGTCCGGACGTTGTGGGATCGCGCTGCTCGATTGCGGTCACGGCGGCTTTCACGAAGCCTTCGAACAAGGTTTGAATATCGTTGTAGAGTTTGCGATTTTCGTAAGCCACCGCCGCTTGCGATGCCAGCGACAAAGCCAGCCGCACCGACCGTTCGTGGAACGGCTGCACGTGCTGCGCCACATCCGCTTCGTTGCGCAACCGCGCCGCCGGATCGTTTTTCGCATTGATCAGCTGCAGTACGCCCAGCACTTCGCCTTTGGCGTTGCGCATCGGCAAGGTGAGCAGCGATTTCGTGCGGTAACCCGATTCCCGGTCGTAATGATCATTGAAATGGAACGGCATTTCCGCTGGGATGTGATAAGCGTCTGCAAAATTCACCACTTCGCCGCGCAGCGCGGTGTAGCCCGCCATGGAATCTTCCGCCATCGGCAGCACGAATTCCTTGAACGGAAACACCAGGCTGTCGTTCTGCGTCAGCATGAATCGCAAATGCCGGCCGCCCTCGCCTTCATCCTCAATCAGGTAGAGCGAGCCGGCATCCGCGCGCGTGATTTCCCGGGCCTTGGCCAGAATCAAATTGAGCAATTCGCGAACATCGCGCTGCGAGGAAAGAGCGATTCCGATTTCATTCAGCTGTTCGCGCTCGCGGTCGGCGCCTTCCAGCTCTTCACGCGCGGCGCGTTCGCGCACCACGAGCTCAATATTCTCAAAGGCAATTCCCAGAGTCTTTTGCAATTCCTCAGCGGAGGCGCTGGAAGAAACGAATGCGAAAACCGGCGCTGCTGCTTTCCCGCGATGTGATTCGGACGGCCTCACAGAACCCAAGCCAGCCGCAGGCACTACGCCGATCACGCGATAATTGCTGCCCGAACCATTCCAGGAAGCGGGCAGCACCGGCGCTCCATCGCGCATGTCCGCGAGCACCACGCCGTAATTCGCCGCGCGTTCCGGCGCGCGTTTCCCGCTCGCATCGCTCTGCTTGCCCCCGCTGAAGCTGCGCAAATAATAATTCTGGCGCAAGGGCGCGACCAGTTTCTCCGCCGCCGAGCCTTCCATGAACCAAATTTCTTTGTTTTCGCCCATAAGTTGCTGCGTTTCGCGCCCCGCGTGGCGAAGTATAGCGGAAGCAACCACCGTGGCACAGACAGCCGATTCTATAACCTTTTGGTTCGCGAGGGGCAGTCGTCCTGCGCGCGGCGCAGCGGCCGGCTTCGCGCCTTGAATCAGACGCAGCCGTTTGTTAGCCTTGCGCGGATTTCAATTTCCATCCCGGTAAGCGCGGCGCACTGCATTTGCGGCAAATATGGCCGAACCCACACGCATAATCAACCGCATCACGGGACTGCTTCGCGAATGGTGGGACCACAAAGGCTCGTTCGCCATCAGCCTACTGGTCACGCTATTCGCGTTGGCGACTTATTACGTCACGTTCGTGGGCGAGCGGCCCATGCCGATGTCCGATTTCGTTTATCGCATGGAATGGTCCAGCCTGGATACCCGCTTCCAGTTTCGCGGCCGCACGCCGACCGATCCACGCATCATTATTGTGGACGTCGACCAGGAATCGCAGGAACAGCTGGGCCGCTGGCCGTTTCCGCGCATCCATTTCGCGCATTTGCTGGATGCGCTGCGCGAAGACGGCGCGCGCGTCGTGGCCTTCGATATGACTTTCAGCAAACCCGACCAAACGGTGCTTCCGCTGCAGGAACTTTCCGGAGATTTGGCGGCGGAGCAAAAAAAGGGGCACGCAGTCGGCCCTGCGATTCTTGCGACCATCGAAAGTAAGGAAAGGCAATACAACTACGACCAGCAAGTAGCCGCGGCGATCGAACGCTTTGGCAATGTGGTGCTGGGAAGTTATTTCCTCTACACCAAAGCGGACCTTGCGGGAGTCTCAAGCCAGGCGCTGGATGAATACGCCAACCAGATTGCCTATTTTCCTTTTCCGCAGGTGCGGCCGCTGCCCTCCGCCGGAGGCGAACAGGGCCGCGTACGCGTGATCGAGCTCTACGATGACCTCAACTTCGTCCCGCGCGGCGCGGAGGCCAACACCGCAATTTTCACAGAGGCCGTTGCTGCAAAAAAAGGCGTGGGCTTCTTCAATGTTTTTCTGGATGCGGACTCGGTGGTGCGCCACGTCCCGCTGGCGATTCCCTATGGCCGCGATCCGGATCGCACCAATTGGGATTTCTACGCCGCGCTCGAGGTGCAGGCCGTGCGCCTGTATCTCGGCCTCACGGATGAGCAAGTTGCGCTGACCTACGGCGGCGGCGGAATCGTCGGCGTGCAATTCGGGAAGCAGGTTTTCGTGCATACCGACGACATCAGCCGTTTGCTGGTGAATTATCACGGCCCGGCGCGCACCTATCCTTACGTTTCGTTCGCCAATGCCGCGCTGCAGAAATTTCCACCCGGAACATTCAGAGACAAGATCGTGCTGGTCGGCGCATCCGCCACGGGAATTGGCGACTTGCGCGCCACGCCGTTTGGCGGCATCGATTTTCCGGGCACCGAGATTCATGCCAACGTGATTGACAATATTTTGAACCAGCAGTTCATCGTGCATCGCGGCCTGCAGGCGCTCACTGACGTGGGATTTATCTTCCTTTTTGGCATTCCGCTGGGCATATGGCTGGCCATGGTGCAGCCGCGCTGGATGATTTTGGGCCTCGCGTTCATTTTTCCGTTTGCCGGAATTGTGTACTGGGCCTTTCTGCACGGCTGGTGGCTGAACTTCATCGTTCCGGCCGTTTTCGTGCTGATCCCCAACGTCAGCCTGGTCGCGCTCTACCGCGTGCTAATCGAAGAGCAGGAAAAACGCAAAGTGCGCGGCGCGTTTCAACAATACGTGAGTCCGGAAGTGATTCGCCGTCTGCTGAGCGATCCTGAACGCGTCAAGCCGCGCAAGACCGAAGTGACCGTGCTCTTCAGCGACATTCGGGGCTTCACCACGATTTCGGAAACGCTCGATGCGCAGACGCTCGCCGGCCTGCTGAACGGTTACCTGACGGAAATGACGCGCATCATTTTTCGTCATCAGGGCACGCTGGATAAATATATCGGCGACGCCGTGATGGCCATCTGGGGCGCGCCGTTCGATGAACCCGGTCACGCCCAACGCTGCTGCCTGAGCGCGGTGAGCATGTTGGCGCGCCTGGCAGAATTGCAGGCGCAATGGCGCGCACAGGGAAGCCCGGTGCTGGAAATCGGCATCGGCATTAATACCGGAATCGCTTCGGTGGGAAACATGGGCTCGTCGTTGCGCTACGGATACACGGCACTGGGCGACGCGGTGAACCTGGCGGCGCGGCTGGAAGGCCTGAACAAGCAATACGGCACGCAAATATTGATCAGCGAATTCACGCGGCGGGCGCTGCGCGACGATCAATTCATATTTCGCGAGATCGATTGCATCCGCGTGAAAGGCAAACTGCAGCCGGCGACGATTTACGAAATTCTTGGTCCGCGCGCCAAAGAAAATGGCGGTGAGGAGCTTGTCGCGCTGTTTTCCCTGGCGCGCGAAGCGTACAAACATCGCGACTGGCGCACGGCAAGAGCCGCCTGGGACGCGATTCTGGAGCGCTGGCCCGAGGATGGGCCTTCGCGCGTGTTTCGCGCGCGCTGCGAGGAGTACATCGCGGAGGAACCGCCCGTTGAATGGGACGGCGTTTACGCGATGAAACACAAATAGCACCCGGCCGTCCTTCGCAGCCGCCTAATCGTCCAAGCGCACGACGAACGTAGTGAGCTGTTCGGTATCGTGCAATTTGTCCGCGAGCCTTTGCGCAGCGTCTTCGCTGGGCAAGCGTCCGATGCGCACGCGATAAAATGTTCCGTTCGGCGAATCGAATGTAGCGATGCTCACGGGCGGATAAGCTTCTTGCATTTGCGCTTTCAGCCGCTCGGCATTTTCCTGCACTTTAAACGCGCCGATTTGCACCGCAAAGAAACCGACATTCGGATCTGGCCCCGACAAGATTTCCAGGCGCACGTTCGCCGTTCCAGTTCCCACCATTTCAATCGCTTGCGCCGCTGACAGCGACAAATCGATCACGCGGTTGGCCACGAATGGTCCACGATCGTTGATGCGCACTTCCGTGTGCTTGCCGTTGTTCAGATTGGTGACGCGCACCACGCAGTTGAAAGGCAGCGTGCGATGCGCCGCCGTAAATTCGTGCATGTCGTAAATTTCGCCGTTGGATGTGCGCCGCCCGTTGAACGGAACGCCGTACCAGGACGCGACGCCTTCTTCGACATATTCGCCCGGCACGGCGGGTTGGCGCTCGATTGCAGGCGGAGGCCCGGAGGCACGCGAAGCTCCCGGCGGGCCCGGCTGCGGCGCTGGAGTATTCGCAGGCTGACGCGTACCCACGTTGTGTTTTGCGCATCCGGCGACGGTCGCCAGCGCAAAAACAATCGTTAGCGTAATCCGCGCGAAACCGGTTCGTTCGCTGCGCAAGCCGTGCATGAATTGTATGGGGAGTTTCTCCGGCCGACTGGCTGGCCTCACGCAGTTTCCCGATTCACAGCTTTTCTCGCATTTCGGTATTATATGAATGCACTCACACTCTCGCAAGGAACCCTATTGGATATCTCGCCGCGTCTGCGTTGGAAGCTGGACCGATTTAAGGAACAGATCAGAGATCTCTTTGGCGGGGGCGCGAAGGAAAACCCGCGCCCCAAGCTTTGCCCCGCCTGCGGCACGCTCGTCGGCGCCACCGCCACGAAGTGCCACCAATGCGGCGCGAGCTTGACGTTTGGAATGGCCGCAGCCAGCCGTTCGCTCAGCCGCTTGCTGCCCACTACCTCGCCCGCAACGTACGGAATATTAACTTTGAGCTGCGTAATGTACGGCGTGAGCCTGCTTGCTACGATTCGCACCACGGGATTTCAGGCGCCGGCGGGCGGCGGATTTTCAGCGCTCATGAGTCTTGGCGCAATCAGCGGCAAGGTGCTGCAGGAATTCGGCGCGTCCTTGCCCTTGCCCTACAATTTATTGCAACCTTGGCGCTTGGTGATGGCCGTTTTTCTTCATGGTAGCCTGCTGCACATCGCATTCAACATGTGGGTGCTTATGGATTTTGGCCCGCAAGTCGAAGAGATGTACGGCTCGGCAAGATATTTGTTCATTTACGTGGCGACGGGTGTTGGCGGCTACCTGCTAAGCAGTCTGTTCTTCCACTTTGCCATCGGTGGTTCCGGGGCAATCCTGGGACTGTGCGGCGTCATTATCGCGGTAACCGCAGGCAGCCGCAGCATCGGTCACCAAATGCTGCGAGCCCAGGTGGTGCGGCTCTTGATTTACATCGTAGTGATCGCGATTTTGCCGATCGGCTTGTTCGGAAATATTGATAACCTCGCTCACCTCGGCGGATTCCTCAGCGGTTTCGCTCTCGGGAAAATCATGGTGGATCGCGCGCCGTCTTCGCCTGAAGAATGGAAGCGCGCGAATTTGCTCGGATGGGCTACCGCGCTGGTGGTTGCGGCGAGCCTGGGGATGGCGGCGTTCGGCGTTCTTCGCGCCGGCTGATTACTCGCAGAAAAAATCTAAAATTGTTATTCCGAATCGGCGAAAGCGGTAGAAGAACTGTTATTTCCGCGGTAGCTGCATCAACCGCCCGTATGCAGCCTTCGCGATACCACGATGCTGTAATGCACTCCGGAAATGCACACAAACACCGCGACGCAATAACCGCAAATCTCTTTCACCATGTACAACACGCGGTTGTCCCACAGCGCCAGCACCAGCACCAGAAAAATCATGGTGATCTCGAAAAACGTGGTGGCCTTCCCGTACATGCTCGGCGGCAGAGACATGTAACCCACCGTGAGCAGGATCACGGCACTTGCCACGAGCAGCAGCACATCGCGACCCAGCACCAGAATCGTGAGCCACCACGCGACTTTTCCGTGCAGCGCCAGCTCGAAATACGAAGAGGAAAGCAGCAACTTATCGGCGATGGGATCCAGATACGCGCCCAGCGGAGTTTTCTGGTTCAGGCCGCGCGCCAGAAACCCATCCAGCGCGTCGGTGAACCCCGCCACGATCAGAATCACCAGGGCCCAGTTGTAGCGCTCGTAATGAATCGCCATTATGAAAAACGGCAGGAAGGCCAGGCGCAGGAACGTGAGCTGATTGGGAACTGTGAGGATTCGGCTCTTCATGAATGTGTTCTGTAAAGCGCCGGAAATAACCGCCTAGGCAAACTGGGCCAGGTAGTCCTCGAGCGAGCGGCCGGTCTTCTTCGCGAACATTTCCGCCAGCGATGGGATCGAGCCGCGCGGTTCATCCAAGGCAATCCGTTCGATCCGCAGCATCGGGAAGAAAAGCGTCGGCAAACCCATGCGGTCGCCGTCCGGATGCAGCACCTGGCTGACGAAATCGTCGAACGAACTCAGGTCAATTCCGCGCAGAGTGACCCCGGAGCTGGAAATACCCACCAGTTCGCCCCAGAGTCTTTCCTTCGGCGAGTGCAGACTGATCACAACGATCGAATGTGGCTCCATCAACTCTCCTGGACAGCCCCGTTCTCTGCATGGTATCGCAAATCGCGATTCCCGCGCAGCCTGAGCGCGCAATAAATAACTTCAGCGCGCGTCATGCGGACATGGTCTTCAAATCGGGCGCGCGCTTCAGCTGCGGTTCCGTGGCCTTCTGCACTTCATCGGGCGTGACGCCGGCCGCCACTTCCCGCAACACCAGCCCTTGCGGCGTCACTTCAATCACGCCCAGCTCGGTGACGATCAACTTCACCACGCCCACTCCCGTGAGCGGCAGGCTGCATTTTTTCACGATTTTCGCCTCGCCTTCTTTGGTGGTGTGCTCCATTGCAATGATTACGCGTTTCGCGCCGGCCACCAGATCCATTGCGCCGCCCATGCCCTTCAACATTTTCCCCGGGATCGCCCAGTTCGCCAGGTTTCCGGTTTCATCTACCTGCAACGCACCGAGCACCGTCAGATCGACTCGTCCGCCGCGGATCATGCCGAATGAATCAGAGCTGGAGAAATAACAGCAGCCGGGAATTTCCGTGACCGTCTCCTTGCCCGCGTTGATCAGGTCCGGATCTTCTTCGCCCGTGAACGGATACGGCCCGATGCCCAACATGCCGTTTTCGGATTGCAGAATCACTTCGATTTCCGGCGGCAAATAATTCGGTATCAGCGTCGGCAGGCCGATGCCTAGATTCACGTAGTATCCGTCGCGCAATTCCTGCGCCACGCGCCGCGCGATCACTTCGCGCTTGTCACTTTCCGTTGGCATTCGCTGCTCCTAACCCTTGCGCACCGTGCGCCGTTCAATCCGCTTCTCGTACTTTTCGCCCTGGAAAATCGCGTCCACGAAAATTCCCGGGGTATGCACGCAATCGGGATTCAGTTTCCCCAGCTCCACGATTTCCTCCACTTCGGCGATGGTGAAATCCGCCGCCGTGGCCATCACCGCGTTGTAATTGCGCGCGGTCTTGCGATACACCAGGTTTCCCCAGCGATCGCCCTTCCATGCTTTGATGAAGGCGTAATTCCCGCGCAATGCCGGCACCAACACGTACGGGCGGCCGTTGAATTCGCGAACTTCCTTGCCCTCCGCTGCGAGCGTCCCGTAACCGGTGGGCGTGTAAAACGCCGGAATTCCCGCGCCGCCGCAGCGAATGCGCTCTGCAAGCGTGCCCTGCGGGTTCAGCTCCACTTCGATTTCCTTTTTCAGCGCCAGTTGCTCGAAGGTCTTATTTTCGCCGACGTAGCTCGCGATCATTTTCTTCACCTGCTTGCTCTGCAGCAGTAGGCCGATGCCGAAATCGTCCACGCCCGCGTTATTTGACGCCAAAGTTAGGTCCTTGGTGCCCTTGCGACGCAACGCTGCAATCAGGTTCTCGGGGATTCCGCACAGGCCGAAGCCGCCCAGTAAAATCGTCGCGCCATCCTGAATGCCCGCAATGGCGGCTTCCGCATTGGCCACGCGCTTATCCATCGATTCTCCTCAAATCAAAGTCCGGCTGTTCAACGCGCATGAAGTTTACTGCAAACAAGGAAGCTTTTGGCTTCGTTCGTTTGTCGTGCGGCTGTGCGCGCGTCAGTCGCCAACGCGTTACCAAGCTTCCGTGCTGCGGCGGCTGACCCCTGTGCGCGCGGCGGATTTCAGCAAGCGGATGCGTTCGGCCACGGCCGCGGAGGCGGCGTCGGGTGACGCGGCCTTCTCAATTTCCGCCATGAGCGCCGAACCGACCACGGCCGCGTCCGCAATCCCGCCCAGCACCGTAACGTGCGTAGGTAGTGAGATGCCGAAACCCACGGCGATCGGCAGGTTTGTGAATTTTCGCGCGCGCCGAATCAACGCGGGCAGTTCCGCAGGCAGCTCAGCGCGTTCCCCGGTAACGCCAGCGCGCGAAATCACGTACAGAAAACCGCTGGACGCTGCGCCGATCTGCGCCAAGCGCGCATCGGTCGAGGTAGGCGCCGCCAGAAAAATCGTGTCCAGGCCGTGTCCTTGCAGCGTCGCGCGATACTCCACGGCTTCTTCGGGCGTCAGGTCAGTCGCCAGCACGCCGTCCGCGCCAGCCGCTGCTGCAGCGGCGGCAAATTTTCCGAGGCCCATCTGCAAAATCGGATTGAAGTAGCTGAACAGCACCAGCGGAACTTCTGAGTGCGCGCGTATGCGCCGAACCAGTTCGATCACCCCGGCAAGAGTGGTTCCGCTTCGCAGCGCGCGATCGCTGGCACGTTGAATCGTCGGGCCGTCGGCGACAGGATCGCTAAACGGCACGCCCAGCTCAATCACATCCGCGCCAGCGTTTGCGGCAGCCAGCAGGATTTTCTCAGTGGCGGCAAGCGACGGATCGCCCGCCGTGATATAGGCCACCAGGCCCATCTCGCCCGCTTCGGAGAGCGCCCGGAATCGTTGCGCGATGCGTCCAGCCGGCTTTGGGGCGGCCGCAGCGGGGGCCGTCGAAGCGAAGTTTTCAGACATAGCGCGATAAAATGTCCATATCCTTATCGCCGCGGCCGGAAAGATTCAGGATCACCAATTCATCTTTCTTCATTCGCGGCGCGCGGCGAATCAATTCCGCCAGCGCGTGCGCCGATTCCAGCGCTGGAATAATTCCCTCCAGACGCGCCAGCGTGCGCGCGGCTTCCACGGCATCCGTATCGCTCACCGCGCAATATTCCGCGCGGCCCTGTTCCGCCAGCCAGGCGTGCTCGGGGCCGACGCCGGGATAATCCAGGCCCGCGGAGACCGAATGTGTCGTCGCAATCTGCCCGTCGGTGGTCTGCAAAACGTACGTGTAGGTTCCCTGCAACACTCCAGGACGCGCGCCCGTGAAACCGCTGGCAGCCGCCAGCCGCGCCGCGTGTTCGCCCAGAGTGGTGCCCCGCCCGCCCGCTTCCACGCCAATCATTTTCACGGAGGCATCGGGCAAAAACGCGTGAAACAATCCGATCGCATTCGAGCCGCCGCCCACGCAGGCAATCAAAGTGTCCGGCAAACGACCTTCGGCCTTTGCGATTTGCTCGCGTGCCTCTTCGCCGATCACTTTCTGAAAATCGCGCACGATTTGCGGATAAGGATGCGCCCCGAGCACTGAGCCCAGCAAATAGTGCGAGCTTTCGACGTTCGTCACCCAATCACGCATCGCTTCGTTGATCGCGTCTTTCAGCGTGCGGCTGCCGGAATCCACGCCCACCACTTCCGCGCCGAGCAAACGCATGCGAAACACGTTCAGCCGCTGGCGTTCCATATCTTCGGTGCCCATGTAGACGGTGCACCTGAGCCCAAGCTTCGCCGCGACGGTAGCGGTGGCGACGCCGTGTTGGCCCGCGCCGGTTTCCGCGATGATGCGCTTCTTGCGCATCCGCGCGACGAGCAGTCCCTGGCCAAGGGCGTTATTAATCTTGTGCGCGCCGGTGTGCAGCAAATCTTCGCGCTTGATGTAAATGCGCGGGCCACCCAGATGCGCGGTCAATTGCGAAGCGAGTTGCAGCGGCGTGGGACGCCCTGCGAAATTGCGCAGCAGTGAATCGAGCTCCGCCTGAAAACTGCTGTCCGCGCGCGCTGCGGCATAGGCGCGCTCGAGCTCTTCTAAGGGGGCCATCAGCGTTTCCGGAACGTAACGTCCACCGTAGCGGCCGTAGCGGCCGCGCGCATCGGGCACCATTTGTGCGATGGCACTCATGATCGTCGTTTCCTCCGCGCCGGACTCATTCCGCGCGTTTTACTCGCTGCACGCCTCTCTGTCGGCGGGCGCACCGCCGCAACCAGCGCGCGCATCCGCGCCACATCTTTTTTCCCGGGCCGCGATTCCACCCCGCTGCACACATCAATCGCGAAGGGCCGCGCCGCAGAGACCGCTGCGGCTGCATTTTCCGGCGTTAGGCCGCCCGCCAGAAATATTTGGCGCTTACGGCCTGCGCTTTTCGCCAGCTTCCAGTTAAAGCTCTTTCCAGTGCCGCCGCGCAACTGCGCATCAAAACCATCGAGCAAAATGGACGACGCTCCCTTGAAGTTCGCCAGCTGCGCGACGCGGAACGATTCGCGCACGCGAATGGCCTTGATCACGCGAATACTGCGACGCATCCGCGACACCACTTCCGCTGTCTCGTCTCCGTGCAGCTGCACGTAATCCAGGCCCACTCGCCGCGCGATCTCGAGCATTTCCGGCTCCGCTTCATTCACGAATACTCCCACGGATGCCACTTTTTCAGGCAAGCGTTGCACAATGCGCCGGGCTGCGACGGGCGCGATGTAGCGTGAGCTCTCGCGGTAAAAATTAAATCCCAAAAAATCCGCACCAGCTTCGACGGCGCCCCGCGCGTCGCTCCAATTCGTGATCCCGCAAATTTTCACTTTCACCATGCTGCTCCGCTGTTCAGGCTGCCGTATGCCCGGCGCCAGCCGGCAGCAACAATGCGCGCAACGCTGCCGCAGGATCGCCGCTCTGCATCACGTGCTCGCCGATGAGAAATGCGTCGAACCCCGCACGCTGCAATCGCACTAAATCGTCACGCGTGCGCAACCCCGATTCGCTCACCGCGATGCATTCTTCCGGAATCCCCTCAGCCAGTCCGAGGGACGTCTCCAAATGCACCTGAAAATCACGCAGATCGCGATTATTCACCCCGATAATTCGCGCACCGGCCGCGAGCACGCGTTCGAGCTCTTCGCGCGAATGCACTTCCACCAGCGGTTCCATTTTCAGCTTTCGTCCCAGCTCCAGCAACTCCAGGAACTCCACATCGTTCAGCACCGCCGCGATCAGCAAGAACGAATCTGCGCCCGCCGCGCGCGTTTCCCACACTTGCCACGGATCCACGATGAAATCCTTGCGCAGGATGGGAATCTTGGTCACGCGGCTTGCTTCTTTCAAGTCGCCGAGCGAACCGGAAAAGAAATCTTCCTCGGTCAGCACCGACAAGGCAGTCGCACCCGCTTCCTCCAGGCTCGCCGCCAGCACCGCCGGAGCATATTCTTCGCGAATCACGCCGCGCGAGGGCGAAGCCTTCTTCAATTCAGAAATAATATTGATCGCGCCGGCCCGCGCCAGCGCCCCCGCGAAATCGCGCGGCGGCGCAACTTTCTTTTCCACGGCCAGCTTCAACGCAACGTCTGGAAGCACGCGTTTGCGATGCGCCACCGACGCGCGGCGCGCTTCGACAATTCGCTGCAGAATATTTCTAGAACGCGAGCTGCTTTCCATGGCGCAGGGTCCGGCTTTACCGGGTTCGGCGGGCACACCTTCGGAGCCACCTCCGAGGGCACAATCGCTACAACTATGCTAGCTGCGCGGAGCACGCCCTGTCAATTTGCACGGGCGAAAGCGGGGGCATACCAAATGGCGTACGGCGAAATTCGAGATGTCGCAAGTGGTCTATGGGGCCACCCGGCGTTGGACCTGCTTGCATCTGCGCGCATTCGGTCAAACTGAAAGTTGCGTTCTGTCAGGATCGGTGCAATCCTCGCGCGGGAGAAGAATCGACCATGTGTTTTTCCGCAACCGCAAACTTTGTGGGCAGCACGGCGTTGGGCGCTGTGGGGGTCGTCACGTTGACCAAAGTGAAGCACCGGCGCGAATTGCTTTTCGCGTCGCTGCCGTTGCTATTCGCCATTCATCAGTTTATCGAAGGATTCGTTTGGCTGGGATTGGATGGGTATCTTTCGCCGACGATGACGCACAACATGGGCGCGGCGTTCATGTTGTATGCGCAGGGATTGCTGCCCTTCCTGCTGCCGCTGAGCGTGCTGCTGTTTGAGCCTGATGGAAAGGGCCGCCGCCGCATGCTGCCGTTTCTTGGGATTGGCGTGGGCACGACGCTTTATATTTTATGGGCGCTCACTGCATATCCCTTGCAGCTGTATGTGCGCGGAAACAGCATCGTGTACATCAATCAAGCGACGAACAATACGGCGGTGGCTGTGCTGTACGTGATTGCGACTTGCGGTTCGCTGTTTTTCTCCGAGGTTAAGCCCATGGTGATTTTCGGATTCGCGAACCTGGTGATTTTGCTGACGGTGATGGCGTTCAAGCGTTACGCATTCACATCGCTATGGTGCGCCTATGCGGCGATCGCCAGCGTGATTATCCTCGCCTACTTCTGGAGAACCAGCAAACACCGCCCGCTGCATTACGCATTGCCTTTGTGAAGCGCAATTATTTCGAGCGCGGCCCGGCTCCGCTGCCGGAACTCTGCGCTGAATGCTGCGGGATGATCCCTGTTGCAGGAATTGTTGCGGCGCGTGGGCGTGGCGCGTTCAGATTCTTATTTCGACAGCAGGGGCTCGGAAAAACGGATCGGGATGCCGAAGTTCGAGCCGCCGAAACCTTTCAGGATTGCTACGGTGACTCCGATAACTTTTCCATCGCGGTTGAAGAGCGGACCGCCGGAGCCACCCGAAGTTGTTTGCGCGTCGAACACAATTTTGTCGGGCAAGATGTCGCCGATGTGGCCTTGCGTGATCAGCGGATGAATCAAATTGCGTTTGGCGAGTTCGTTAAGCACCTGCGCCACGTCGCTGCCGCTTTTTTTCAGGATGTCCTGCGCGGATTCTTCATCGGTGCGCGCTAGGATTGCGGCGAGGCCGGTGGCGTAACCCATCAGGATGACGGGTTGTCCGCTCAAGGCTGAGTTCTTGCCCGTATCAAGCGCCAGGACGGGGCGTTTCAGATCCTGCAAGTCCACGCGCACGGAGGCCAGGTCCGTCACCTCGGAAATGTCCTGGATCTCGGCGTGGAACGCGCGCGGGTCGCCGGGGAAATAAGCGCGGATCGCGGAAATTTGCGGCTGCAATCCCTGGCTGGTAATCGACGTGATTTCGTCATTCTTCCACCAGGGTTCGGCTACGTGGCGATTGGTGATCACGCGTCCGCTTGGTCCGGCGATGAATCCTGTGCCGAAAACATCGAGCTTCACTTCCGGGCCTTTTCCCTCGAGCGTCAATACCGGATTGCCTTCACTGTCTTGTATCGGTTCGCCGTCTTCGTTAAGGCCGCCGTAACGCAAACGGCGTCCGGAAGTCTGATCGTTGAAAGCGACGGAAACATGCAGCAGGCAAACGGACTGGACATCCATCGGAATAATACTTTGTGCGGCTTGGCCCTGGGCTTCCAGGCGCTGCAGGCGCGAATTGGTCTCTTGCAATTGTTTTTGCAGGCTGGCCGCGTCGTCTGAATTGGCGGTGGCCATTTTCGCTTTCAGATCTTCGGCTTGTTTCTTCAGGTCGTCCTTGGCTGCCGGGTCCACGGCCCCCGGCTGGATGCCCTGTTGCGCGCGAAGCCTGCGCGCTTCGGCGATCAAGTCCTGCTGGCGGACAATTCCGCCTTCCAGTCTGGCGAGCATCGAATTCGAACGTTGCGTGACTTTCTGCGCGCTGCGCGCAAAGAGGAAATAAATGCCCGCCATCAGGATGGCCACCGCCAGCACGGCCGCGAAACCGGTCTTGAGTTTGCGATCGAGCGAGAAAGCGTCGCTGGTCATCTTTTCGGTGACGGCGAGCGCCTCAAAAGCGGTGTGCGCGATCTGCTGGCCTTCTTCGGCGATGCGCATCTTTTCGCGCAGCTCGTTTTCGGCGCGTTGTACGCGCAGGCGTGCGCGGACGCGGGCCAACAATTCGCGCGAATCGAAAGGGCGCGAGATGGCGTCGTTCGCGCCTAGATCCAGGGCAGAGGCACGCTGTTCGCTTCCCCCTGCGACGAGCAGCATGACGCGAATCGCCGCGGTTTTAGCCGAGCCGCGAATGGTGGCCAGGACTTCGCCGGCGCCGGGCTCTTGCATGGCGGCATCGAGCAGTAGAAGATCGGCGCCAGATTGGTGGATGGCGTCCAGACCTTCGCGGGTGGTTGCAAACGCGGAGACGTCGTAGCCGGCGGACTGCAGTGTAGCGCGCAGGTCTTCGCGGCTGTGCGGGTCGGCGTCGAGGATGATTATTTTTTCGGGCGTGTTAACCATTGAGACTGTTGGCTCCGAAGCTTTTTGTGCGCTGCTGTTGCGGGCGAACCCGCAAGCTATAAGTGTCTGCGATTGATGGCGTCGCGGTTGGCCCGCCGCGGTGCTCGCGCCACTAGCCCCTTAGACGCTTGCCAGGCTTAAGTGGGTTCATGATAACTTTGCAGCGGGAGCGACGCTTGAGCGAATTGGAAAAGTTGAATCAGGAAATTATCCGCTGCCGCGCTTGTCCGAGGCTGGTACGGTATCGCGAACAGGTCGCCCGGGACAAGCGGCGTTCGTTCCTGGCATGGGATTATTGGGGCAGGCCGGTTCCGGGGTTCGGCGATCCGCGTGCGGAGCTCTTGCTACTGGGGCTTGCGCCCGCGGCGCATGGAGCGAATCGCACGGGACGCATGTTCACCGGCGATCGGTCGGGCGATTTTCTGTACCAGGCGCTGTATCGCGCGGGATTTGCGAATCAGCCCACTTCGAAGAATCGCGGAGACGGACTGGCGCTGAAGAATGCTTATATGGCCGCGACTCTGCGCTGCGCGCCTCCCGCCAACAAGCCCTTGCCTTCGGAGCTTGCGAATTGCCGGCACTTTTTGGAGCGCGAGATCGAGATTTTGCGGCCGCGCGCGGTGCTGGTGCTGGGTAGCATTGCGATGCGGGCTTATTTGGGATTGTTGAAAGAGAGCAGGTTTATTGCGACGCTGGCTGCGTTTCCTTTTCGGCACGGGGCTAGCTACCAGCTGCCGGGAGGTTTGCCTCGTTTGTTTGCGTCGTATCATCCGAGCCAGCAGAATACTTTTACTGGAAAGCTGACGGATGCGATGTTGCTCAAGGTCTTGCGCGACGTACGCCAATTTCTGGCGCGGTGAATTGCAGCAAAGCCGAAAAGCCGGCGAGACGCCGGCGCTACAGAATGCGAAGGTCACGGGCAGATTGCCTGTGCCACGATCGTCGGCCCGCCTGTTTTTTCCGCGCATCATTTCGTTTGTCCTGTGCGCGAACTCCGCATCAACAATAGATAGACGACAAAGGAGACGGTGAAACCTACGAACCACGCGTAAGGGTAGAGGCCGTGGAGCGCGGGGATCTCCAGACCGCTGAGCGCTACGGCTACGCCGGCGACGAGCGCGGCGACGGCGCGCCAGTTGCAGCCACGGGAGAACTCGTAGGCGCCGCCGCGCTGATATAACTGGTCAGCGAGAATCACGCGTTTGTGCAGGACATAGTAATCCGCGATCATCACGCCAGCGATCGGGCCGAGAAAACTGGAGTAGCCCACCAGCCAGCCCATCACGTAGCTGCCGTGACTGGAGAGCCAGCGCCACGGCTGCATCAGCAGGCCAATAAAACAGGTGATGACGCCGCCGAGCTTGAAACTTATTTTGCGCGGGTAGAGATTGGAGAAATCGTTCGAGGGCGAGACGACGTTGGCGGCGACGTTGACGTTGAGAGTGGCGAGTAGCAGCGCGAGCATCGCGACTACCACTGCGATTGGATTTCCCAAGCGGCTGAGCACTTCTACCGGATCCCAAATTGCGCGGCCGAACACGACCACTGTCGCGGACGTGACTGCAATGCCGATGAAAGAATAAAACGTCATGGTGGTCGGCAAGCCCAGGGCTTGGCCAAGCATTTGTTCGCGCTGACCTTTGGCGTAACGCGTGAAATCCGGAATGTTCAGCGCGACGGTGGCCCAGAACGCTACAACGCCGGTGAGCGACGGAATAAAAAACGCGAAGAATTCGCCGAAGGTGTGAAACTGCGATGGCGTGGAAAGCATGGGACCGAGGCCCCCGGCTTTGCTGAAGGCCCAGCCGAGCATGGCGAGACCTAGTAACAGCAACGCGGGAGCCGTGATGCCTTGCAGGTAACGGATCGCTTCGATGCCGCGCAGAATTACGGCGAGGTTTAGTAGCCAGAATAGAAAGAAGCAAAGCCAGGCATGGTCCCAGCCGTGGATCATGGCCGCCAGCAGCGTGTTAATTGCTTCGCCGCCAATCCAGGTTTGGATACCGAACCAGCCGCAGGCTACCAGGGCGCGCAGGATGGCTGGGACGTTGGCGCCGAGCACGCCGAAGGATGCGCGCGCGAAAACTGGAAACGGAATGCCGTATTCGGCGCCGGCGTGCGCGTTAAGGAGCATGGGGATTAGGACGATGATGTTGCCAAGAAATACCGTGAAGATGGCTTGCTTCCAGTTCATGCCGCCGGCAATCATGGCGCTGGCGAGCATGTACGTGGGGATGTTGACGCTCATCGCGACCCAGAGAGCGGCATAGTTGTAGGTGCCCCAGGTGCGTTGGCTGCGCGGGATGGGGGCTAGGTCTTTATTCCAGAGCCAGCTGGAGGCGGCGGCTGGGCGCGTGGCAACTGCCGCGTTCGGGTTTGTGTTTTCCATCGCTTATTTATTAGCCGCGTTCGTCATTTGGGAACCCCAAGAATTGCGCCGCTTATACCTTTGCCTTGGCTGTGGCGCAATAGCTTTCTGAGGCGCAGAAAAGGCGACGAGAACTAGCAGTTGATTTAGGGGTCTCGCGCGTTTCTTTCAATGAGTTGCGACGGCTTTCGATTTTGTTTCGCTAGCGATCGATTGAGTAAGATTGGAGGAGATCGAGCGGATTTCTGCTGCGGGCACGGCGAACGAGGCCCGGTGCTCGATTCGAGAGCAAAGTCAAATAGGCCCGCCTGCCCGTCATTCGCTAGCGCGAATGAGGGCAGGCGGTCGCCGCAAAGTTAACTACAAAGAGCCAGTGAAACCTAGGCGTTACGAGAACCGGGCGATCCGACAGAATGTTGATCGACCCACGCCGGTGGATGTCGATTAGCGGATGCCGCCGGTGGCGAGAAGTTGTTCTCCGGTTAGCCAGGCGGAATCCTCTGAGGCGAGGAACACGGCGACGGGAGCGATGTCGCCGGGTTGTCCGATGCGGCCTAGCGGGGTCTGGGCGACGGCGCCCTTCTCGAAATCAGAGCCGATGAAGCCGCCGGTGTGCGTGCCTTCGGTTTCAACGATTCCCGGGTTGATGCTGTTGACGCGGATTTTTTTGGGCCCGAGCTCGCGAGCGAGAACGCCGGTGATAGCGTCCAACGCGCCTTTGGTGGCGGTGTACACGGCGCTGCTCGGAGGAGTGATGCGGCTGACGCCGGAGCCTATATTAATGATGCTGGCACCCGCGCCGAGGTGCTTGACGGCGGCCTGGGTGGTGAGGAGGACGCCGAGCACGTTGATATTGAACATACGGTGGAAGGAATCTTCGGTGACCGCTTCGAGGGGCGCGAATTCGTAGACGCCGGAATTATTCACCAGAATATCGAGGCGGCCGTAGTTTTTGATGGCTGCGGCGATGATGCCCTGAGCGTCGGCGGCTTTGGAAACGTCACCACCAACCGCGACCGCCTTGCCGCCTGCTGCCGTGATGGCGCTTACAACTTTATCCGCGCCGGCTTTGCTGGAAGCGTAGTTTACAACGACTGCTGCGCCTTCGGCTGCGAGCGCTTTGGCGATGGCTGCGCCGATGCCTTTGGAGGCGCCGGTTACTACTGCGACTTTACCTTTTAGCTTGCTCACGTGTTGCTCACTTGGATGTGGTTTGTGGCTGGCTGTCTATTACTGCCCTATGAGATGAGGATTGATGCGCGCAGGATTCTTTCGGTGTGCATGGTGCGGCGAACGAAGCGAGCGCAGACGCGAGGAGAGCCCCCCGGATGTGGATTGGTGCGGGTTACACCCAGCTGAGGCTGGCCGCTACAAGGTCAACGGCGAAGAGCCGGCGCTACGAAAACTGTACGCCGCACCTTAACAGGGTGCTGACGTTTGACAGGGTATGCGGCGCTTGTTAGCCTGCGCGAGACGCGGGTGGCGCTGTGCGCTGAAGTGTGGCGCAGCGGGCCGCTGTCAACTGCATGGGCGCTGACACCGAACTTACTTCTGGGCGCAGTTCCCTCCGTAATTCACATTCTGTAATTGAATTTCGCCGTGCGGGGTACAAACTGCCCAATGGGCGGGCCCTTCTGCATGATTTGAATTTGGTGGTGCAGCGCGGGGACACTTTGGTTTTGCTGGGGCGAAGTGGGGCGGGAAAATCCACGGCCTTGAAATTGATCAACCGGATGCTGGAGCCCAGCGAAGGAGCGGTGCTGGTGGAGGGGCGTTCGACGCTGCAGGGCGATCCGATTGAATTGCGGCGGCGGATCGGGTACGTGATTCAGGAAGTGGGATTATTTCCGCATTTCACGGTGGAACAAAATATTTCCCT
>DATNLN010000091.1:0-21302 GCA_035602855.1 Candidatus Acidiferrales bacterium | reverse complement strand
AGAACGTAAGCGCACAGAGGAGGCGACCTGTACGCCGATGGGCCCCCCAACCCGTTGGACACTTACCCGCAACAGTACTCATTCGGCTACTCCCGCCCGCCGCCTCTGTGCGGAACCCGCGTCTTCCGTTCGGTTACGAATCAGTTACTTTTGCAAGCGAGTCTACTCTCCCCCTCCGCGGCCGTCAATCGCACTGTACAACGCACCGAAACGGGACCCGTTCGCAGGCAGTTTCCCTTACCTCATAACGCCGGTGTCGCGCTAGAATTCCGCGGCAGCACTATCCGCAACGGGAGGCAAGTTCGGCATGAATCGCGACCGGAATTCGGAGCAGGGCATCGAGCTCGAGAAGAATTGTATCGGCGGTAGATCCGGCGTTGACGAGCAATCAAACTGGAGCCGCCGTGAGTTTTTGTCGAACTCGACCGGCCTCGCCGTGGCTGGCGCGATTGGCGGCTTGGCGGGGGGGGCACTCTTTGTCCGCGCATGAATTGGCAGCGCGCGCCGGCGCGGCCAAGTCACCGATGTCCACCTCGGCGCCCGGCCAACCGCGACGCATTATCATTGATACGGATCCCGGCATCGATGACGCGATGGCCATCTTCCTCGCGCTGCGCTCCCCGGAACTGAAAGTCGAGGCCATCACTCCGGTAGCAGGCAACGTTCCGCTGGACCTGACTCTGCCCAACGCGCTGCGCCTGGTGGAAATTGCCGCTCGCACGGATATCCCGGTAGCTGCGGGCGCCAGCCATCCTCTCGTGCGGCGCCTGGCGACGGCGGGGCACGTTCACGGCGTCAACGGTCTGGCGGGCGTTGATTTTCCCGAGCCAAAGATTAAGCCGGTGCGCGAGACCGCGCCGGAAATCATCCGCCGCATCGTGCGCGAAAGTCCGGGAGAGATCACCGTCGTCGCGGTCGGTCCTTTGACCAACATCGCGCTGGCCCTGCGCGCCGATCCGGAACTCGCCAGTATGATTCCCGCGATCGCCATCATGGGGGGGTCGCTATCGGGTGGCAACATGACCCCCGCGGCCGAATTTAACCTGTACGTCGATCCCGAAGCCGCCCGCATCGTCTTCGACGCGAATATTCCCCTCACCATGGTCGGCCTGGACGTGACCCGCAAGTGCCTGGTGAGCGAGCAGCACATCAAGCGGCTGGAAGCCGCGAACAACCCGGTAAGTCAGGCGGCGGGAAAAATCCTGCGCGCCACCTACGAACGCATGCGCCATGGCGGGGAAGTCACGGACATCGCCCTGCACGATGCGCTAGCCGTCGCTTCGCTGATTGACCATGACGTGATCACGCGCAAGAACTACTACGTCGAAGTGGAAACGCTCGGTGAGTGGACCGCAGGTCAAACGCTCGGCTACGACGGCCACGCTCCCGTCCGCAAATCGCCGCAAATGGAAACCAGCGCACCCGAACCGCCGCCCACCGAGCCGCCCTACAAGCCCAACGCGCAAGTCGCAGTCGGCGTTGATCCCGCTCGCTTCTTCGATCTGTTGATTCAGCGCCTCACGGGAAGCGAAACGTAAATCGCGCGACGGCCATCGCGACCGGAGCGGCGCTGCAAAAAGCGGGACGGCATGTTAAAGGAGTGGCAACAGGTCGCCATGTCCGCGGAACAACGGTCGACTAGATGGCCTGCAGTGGTTGTTCGACATCTTGGCCCAGCGCGTCGCGCATTTTTTTCAATAGCGAATCGCGCGAGAAAGGCTTTTGCAGATGGGCGGAATCCGCGACGAAGCCTTCATCGGAGTTGTGCTCCAGGTAGCCGGACATATACACAATTTTTATGCGCGGATGCGCGCGTTTCAACCGCTGCGCCAGCTCCGTGCCGCGCATGCGCGGCATGATCACATCGGTCACCAACACATCAATCGTTGCGGTTTCCTGCTCCGCTTTCTCCAGCGCGTCCAAACCGTCTTTTCCCGCGATTACTTGATATCCGCTCGAGCGTAGGAATTCGCACGCCAGCTCGCGAACTGCTTCTTCGTCTTCCACCAGTAGCACGGTGCCCACGCCGCGCGAATATTTGGCCGCTGGCTCGTCCTCGCAGGGAAGCAGCGGTGCGGCAGCGCACTGCGGCAGGAAAATCTCAAAGCGCGTGCCTTGGCCCGGCGCGGAATCCACCCAAATGTAACCGCCGCTTTGCTTCACCACGCCATACACGGTCGCCAGGCCCAGCCCCGTGCCTTTACCCAGTTCCTTGGTCGTGAAAAATGGTTCGAACACTTTCGCTTTGGTCAATTCGTCCATGCCGCAGCCGGTGTCGGCGACGGTCAGCAGCACATAATGGCCGGCGACCGTGGGTGGGTGACTGCGCGCGTACGCCGCATCGAGCAGCACATTTTGCGTGGTAATGGTCAGCCTGCCGCCCTTGGGCATGGCGTCGTGCGCGTTCACCGCCAGATTCACCAGCACCTGTTCAATCTGCGACGGATCCGCTTTCACGCGCGCCAGCGATTCGCCCGGGTGGAAGGTGTATTCGATTTCTTCACCGATCAGCATGGGCACCATTTTGCCCACGTCCAAAATCAGCGAGTTCAGATCCAGCACGCGCGGTTGCAGCACTTGCATGCGGCTAAAAGCCAGCAGTTGCCGGGTCAGCGCCGTCGCGCGGTCCGCGGCTTTGCGCACTTGCGCGATACTGGATTGCGCCGGATTCAACGTTCCCAATTTCATGTCCAGCAGATCGCTGTGGCCCTTTATCACCGTGAGCAGATTATTGAAATCGTGCGCCACGCCGCCTGCCAGCCTGCCTACCGCTTCCATTTTTTGCGCCTGCCGCAGCTGGTTTTCCAGCGATGCGCGGTCCTCGTCGTTTTTCTGCAGCGTGCCGCGCATGCGCTCGAACGCGGCAGTCACTTCCGAAACCTCGTCCCCGGTGTCCGGACCAAGCGGATACTTATAGTCCCCGCGTTCCAGCGCGCGCACGCCGTGCACCAGCAGCTCCAGCGGCTTCGTGAACGTCCGCGACAACAGGAACACCAACGCCCCACCGGCGAATACCGCCAGGGACCCCAGTGTCAGCAGTGTGTGGTTCAGCCGCGTGAGGAACGCCATCGCGTCGTCGTAAGGTTTAAGCACCGTCAGCGTAAGCGGCGGGGAAGACCCGGGCGTTAAATTCACCGAGCTGACCAGGTAACTCCTGTCTCCCAGCTCAATTCTGTCTCTGCTGGCGGCGGATTTCAGACTGTTTGCCGCCATGGCGTCGTCCATCGTCGAGAGCGAGCTGACCACCGCTTCGTCGCCGTAGCGAAACGCCACCTGGCACAGAGCGATGCGGGCCACGTCGGCGGCCACGCGCGAATCAATCTCGCGCCCGACGACCACCGTGCCCAAATACATTTGCGACGACGCCCCGCCCAGTTGGATCGGGCGCACCGCAACTTGATACAAATGTCCGTCGCTAAACCACCATGCACCGGATCCGTTCGAGCCAGCCGAATGGGCCAGCGCTGTCTCGGCGGCCTCTCGCGAAAATCCGGGTACCAACGTGTGCAGCGCGACGATTCTCCCTGTCCAATTGGCGAGTGCGAAAAGTTCGGTGTCGCCCGAACGCCACATTTGCTCGGACGCGTCCTGGATGCTGGATACCTGGTCGTCCGCCATCATTGCCTTCAACTCCGGCAGAGTGGCGAGCAATTCGGCGCTACGCTCGAGCTGAATCTGGCGTTCCGCGCGCAAATTCTGAAACGTCAACACGGAATTGCGCGCGTCCTGCTCCACCGCCGCGCGCACCTGTTCTTCGGCGGCATGGCGCACCACTGCCAAAGTGGCAAACGTGAGTGCTGCGATCAGCAAGGTTAGCGAGAGAAGAAATTTTGTCCGCAGGCGCGCCTTGGCCAGCCCCAGTTTGGAGTGTGCCAGCGAGCGAAGATAAGCCGAAGAGATGTTATGGCCCATAGTCCTGCCTGCACCGGGAGTGAGTGGCGCTCTTGGAGAATAGCGAGCAGGGCGGTGCCGGGGGAATGGGCCATTGGTACCGAAGTTTTCAGATGTGCTCTTCTAAGGGTTTCGTACTAAGGCCCAGCGAATGCCAGCCAGCCGCTGCGGCGGACGGCGGAACGCCTCTTTTGCCTCCCGCGCGCTGTCGCGAACGCGGAAGATTAAAGACAGTTCCACCGCCCGCCGGGAGCCATTCAGCGGAGGTGTTAGGCAACCGCTACATCGCGCCTTCGTCCGCCGATGGGCCGTAAATCGCCGGGACTGCAATGCTGTTCAACCGCAGATACACCCCCAATTGCGCGCGATGATGGATGCCATGGTTCATCACCCAAGTGCGCAGGCAGGCCAGGCGCGGCATGGCGATGATCGTCGCGCCGTTGCTCTGCAACGACCAGGTCTTGTGCATCTCCGCGTCGCTGGCCTTTGCCAGCAACTCGCGCGCCGCCGCTACGTTCTTGTCGAACTTCGCCAGCAATTCCTGCGTGGTTTTGGGCGGTGGAGGCGGCGTGGGCGCAACTCCGTTAGGAGCCATGTCCAGCGACTCTTGCTGCAGCGTGTACACCGCCCACTCCGGGACGTCCGCCAGGTGGTTCGCGAGCCAGCCCATCGTTCCGGACCTCTCGTGCGGCTTCCAGGAAAACTTGGCCGTAGGCACGCGCTCCAGCGTCTTGCGCGTATTGGCCATTTCGGCGTCAAACTCGGGGAGCAGGGCTTCGTTCAGTGCCATAAATCCTCCAAAGTGGTTGGGTCACAACGCCGGAAAGTGTAGGCGAAGAAAAAGCGAAAGTCAAGAAGCGCATCAAAGCCCGTCACGGCTCCGCCGCCGCAGTGGGGAAGCGAAGCCTTGTCGCATCCCAGGTCGGCGGTGCGAGATTTCCAGAAGCTTGCGCCTGCTTCGTGGCATCCTACGGTTAAACGATTGCGAAAAATATCGCGGCTGTCATCCCGAGCACAAATCGCCCTCGGAATGACAATTGGAGCGTTTTTCCTCAAACGATATAATCGGAACAGAATTAAGGGAGGTCTCGCTTGCCTATCATTCGCGCCTGCACCCATTGCGGAAAGCAGAACCGCATTCCAGCCAAATTTCTGGCCCGCACGGGCCGTTGTGGTGTCTGCAAATCTCCCTTGCCGCCCATCGCCGAACCTCTTGCGGTAGACGATCAATTATTCGATGAAATCGTGCAGAACGCCTCCGTGCCGGTACTCGTGGATTTTTGGGCGGGATGGTGCAGGCCGTGCGTCGCCGCCGCGCCCGAAGTCGCCCGCACTGCGGCGGACATGGCGGGCGATGCGATCGTCTTGAAAGTGGATACGGAGAAATACCCGCAAGTCGCAGGGCGCTTCCAGGTCAGCAGCATCCCCAACTTCGTGGTTCTCTCCGCTGGCCGCACGGTAATGCAGCAAGCTGGCTTGGTGGACCACCACGAAATGGAGCGCTGGCTAAAATCCGCAGCGGCCGTTTCGGCATAACGAGCAGCTTCTGAAGAATGTAGGAACCGAATTGAGTTTCACTGGCATAATCACGCCCTCTCTGTTGATGCTCATGCGAATCGGACGCAGCGGGCCTTTTTCCGGAACAGTCACTTCGACCCAGACTTCCTGGCCACGCTGTATTTGTGGAAATTTGACGCGATCGGAGATCTAAAGCAGAACCGGCTCGTCCCCGAATGCAACGATGGTGCCGTCATTATTCTTGCGGAGATAGATCCACTCGCCGGCGCCGCACACCTGTGGTTGCACCCGCTTGTCAAGTTGTGTGCGTGGATTCTCCGCCTGAATTTGAGCGCCCCGGCTCTTGGTCACAAGTTAGCTAGACTGCTAGCTTCCATTTTGAGCGACGGCTGACGCGCAACATCCGGCTGGATGCCAGGGAATGTAATACCCGGCTAAACGGGACACCGGCGGGGTCCACCAATCGGCTGCATTCATTCGCCCCTGGGGAGTATTCTCACAGGCAGCTTGTGGAGGAGGATTCAATGAAGATTGCCACCCGGGTGAAGTTATTTCTGGCAGCGCCATTATTCTTGGCGGGGCTCGCACTCGTCGCAGCATCCGCGCGAGCGCAACAACCGGATATCCCCAAAACCACCGCCGCGAGCATCGGGGGGATTCTCAGCTATACCGAAGACCAATTCCGCTCCGTCGCTGAAGCCATGCCTACGGAAAAATATTCCTACATCCCCAGCGCGCCGGGCGGAAAATTCGACGGCGTCCGCTCCTTCGCCGAACAGGTGAAGCACGTCGCCTGCGCCAATTTCGCCTTCTTCAACGAGATCGAAGGCAAGGCTCCTCCCGACAGCTGCGAGAAGGGCGGCCCCGCGCCGGCGGCGACCAAAGCCGAGCTGCTGAAATATCTGCGCGATTCCTTCGACTATGGCAACAAAGTGGTCACCACCATCAACGAAAAAAACGCCATGGACCGCGTGGAAGGCCGCTACGGCGGCCCAAACACAAAGCTAGGCATGGCGGTCATCGCGGTGTGGCACATCGCCGATCACTACGGCCAAATCGTCTATTACCTTCGCCTGAACGGCATCGTCCCGCCGCCCACGCAGCAGCAGGGCCTGCAAGTCCGCTGAACCGGCGCGTCGTGTGCGCGATGCGCCGCACGTTGTTGCATGGCGTGCAGTCAGCGGAGCGGCGCTTGTTTGCGCCACGGGGTTCTTCCACGGGCAAAATTAAGGTATTTACTGTATGGCCGGCTGGGTAAGTTTCCGCGATTATGCGCATCGGGAGAACGAGAGCGCAGGTCGGGAAACCTTATTAATAAAATTTTAAGGGCTGGGCCCCATCTGCGCTCTCCGCTCCCACCATTTATTTCCCCCGAGTAGTCAGTCGCTCAACACCGAGTGGTTTCCTCGCCACTCGTGTGCCTTGTGCTTGAGCAATCATCGGCGCGATCGTGCCTTAGCGACTCGGCTCGTTGCACTCGAACCCGGGGAACGCTCCTCACAACCGTATAAAGGTCCGCTTGTGTCGGCCCGCGCGAGCGTTTAGGCTAGCTGCGATGCCGGCGTCCTCTCCACCACCTCCGTTTCCGCCGCTTCCCGTGCCGTCACCTGGCGATTCCGCCGCTCCTCCATCGACTGACGAAACCCGCCATCGCGCATTGCTCATTCGCGTTCGTCTCGAGCGCTTGACCGCCACGCGTTACATCTGGTCGCTCGTCCTGCTGCTCTCGCTGGGCGGCTGGTTCGAATACTACGATTTATTTTTCACCGCTTACGTAGGTCCGGGCCTGGTGCGCAGCGGGCTTTTCACCAGCACCGCCGCCGCGTTCTTCGGATTCAACGGCCTCGCCAGTTTCGTCGCCGCCACTTTCGCAGGACTCCTCATCGGTACGCTGCTCTTCAGCGTTGCTGCCGATCGTTTCGGCCGCCGTTTGATTTTCACTTCATCGCTGCTGTGGTATACCGCCGCCACCATCGTGATGGCCTTCCAACGCACTGCGCAAGGAATTGTGTTGTGGCGCGTGATCGCCGGCGTCGGCATTGGCGTCGAACTGGTCACCATAGATACCTACATCACTGAACTGATGCCCCGCCAACTGCGCGGCCGCGCCATCGCCCTTAGCCAGATTATCGGCTTCACCGCGCTGCCAGTGGTGGCGCTGCTTTCCTGGTGGCTCGTGCCGCAGAAACCGTTCGCCCTGGAAGGCTGGCGCTGGGTAGTTCTGGCCGGTTCGCTTGGCGCGATTTTCGTGTGGTTCATTCGCCGCGGATTGCCGGAAAGTCCGCGCTGGTTGATGGCGCAGGGAAAATTCGCCGAAGCCGAACGCGTCACCGCCGTGATGGAAGCGCACGTCCAGCACGACTTGAAAAGGGAAGCGGCCAGTGGATCGCACCAGCCGCGCACGACCCACACCGCACTGTTCACGGCGCGCCCCGCAGAAACTCGCGGCAGCCTGCTCGAACTCACGCGTCCGCCCTATGGCAAACGCACGCTCATGCTCATGGTCTTCAATTTTTTCCAAACCATCGGCTACTACGGGTTCGCCTCCTGGGTTCCCACGCTGCTGATCGCCACCGGCATCACTACCACCAACAGCCTGCAATATTCCTTCCTCATCGCGCTCAGCGCTCCGCTCGGCCCGCTGCTCGCATACCGCGTCGCCGATCGCATCGAACGCAAATGGCAAATCGTCTTCACCGCGGCGTGCATCGCGATCTTGGGCGTGTTGTTCGCGCGTCAACGCGACCCCGTCTGGCTGATCACTTGCGGCGTGCTGCTCACTTGCGCCAACAATTGCATGTCCATCGCTTTCCACGCCTATCAGGCGGAGTTATTCCCCACCCGCATCCGGGCACAGGCTGTTGGCTTCGTCTATTCTTGGAGCCGCCTCAGCGCCATCTTCACCAGTTTCCTCATCGCTTTCTTCTTGCGCCACTACGGCACACGCGGAGTCTTCACATTCATCGCAGCAGCCATGGCCGTCGTGATCCTGGCCATCGCCGTCTTCGGCCCGCGTACCCGCGGCCTCGCCCTCGAAGATATTTCGCAATAGAGTGCCGCATCGTGCCAGGAGCGACATTGGTTTGCTTTCGGAGGCGCCATCGGTGGCGTAGCAATCACCTATAGAGGCCCCGCGTTGCGGGACCTCCGCGACGAAAATCTTTGGCTCGCCTTGCCGTGCGCTGCTGCAATGCTCGCACGTTGAGCGCTACACTACGTCCCCGAGTTTTCGGAGGACCGAACGCTGAACGATTTAATTTGGAAGGCCGCTGTAGCGACTCTGGTAACCCGCCATCAGATGATCCCGAGTTGCGGACACAACCGTGCCGCGCGTTCGCTATAGCCGCTGACGCCGGCTCTCCGATGGCAAGGTTTCTTTGCAGCCCGGCTGCGATCGAGCCGCGCAGCGATGGACAGCGAAACCGCAACGCGCTAACGTTGCATCAGGTATAGCGGGAGACTATTCATCGCCAGAAGGAGCCGTCATGAACTACGATTCGCATCAGAGAGCCGCCGAATTTCACGAAATGGCCGCCCATGCCCACCGTGCCGCTGCCGCGCATCACGACAAGCAGGATCACTTCACCGGCAACGAGCATTCCCGCCAGGCCATGGAGCATGCCAACAAAGCCCACCAAGCCACACTGCAAGCCTTCGCAGAATCCGCTGAACTAGCGAAGTCACGTCCGAAATAATCTCGCCGCCACATGCCGCACGCTCGCGCCGCATCAGCCAATCCGCTGGCTGAGATCCAGCGCGCGCACGGAATGCGTCAGCGCGCCCAGAGAAATCGCATCCACTTCCGCGGCCGCGTACAACTCCATATTCGTCTCCGAAATTCCGCCGCTGGCTTCCACCAGCGTTCCGTCCCACAGTTTTTCCCTCCGCATCGCTACGATAATCTGCCGCACGTCGTCCGGCATCAGGTTGTCCAGCATCACCAGGCAAGGATATTGTCGCGCCGCCAAAGGAGCGTCCGCTCGCAAGCGCTTGAACGCGCGCGCCGCGGCCAGCGCTCCTTCTTCGCT
This sequence comes from Candidatus Acidiferrales bacterium, assembly GCA_035602855.1. Lineage (GTDB taxonomy): Bacteria > Acidobacteriota > Terriglobia > Acidiferrales > UBA7541 > Palsa-295. The sequence goes on along the minus strand of DATNLN010000091.1, from coordinate 11,865 downwards.
GCGCACTTCCACTTCGATGAACGCCGCGCGGCGCCGCGACTTCCACGCTTTCTCCAGCGCTAGCGGCGCAGCCAGCTCTTCGCTGCGCGCGAGCAATGCCAGATGATTATTTTTGACCACGATGGCGTCGCCCAAGCCCAGCCGGTGCGTGCCGCCTCCGCCCAGATGTATCGCGCGCTTGTCGAGCAGCCCCCACGGAGTTTTCCGCGTGCCCACAATTCGCGTGCCAGGGCATTGCCGTCGCGCGCGTTCCTGCAAACGATGCGTGGCCGTCGCGATCCCGCACATGCGCTGCAATAAATTCAGGCCCACGCGCTCTAGGCTGAGCAGTTTGTTTTCGCCGCCCTCGGCGCGCAGCAATACATCGCCAGTCTGAAAAAGATCTCCATCCTCTTTCTTGAGCGTGACCTTCACACCGCGATGCCGCAGCAAGTACGCGTACTCTTCCAAGCCCGCAGCCACGCCCGGCTCGCGCGCCAGCACCTGCACCGCGGCCGTCCGGTTCTTAATCCCCAGCGCCGCCACGGTCAAATCGCGCGGCGCCAGGTCCGGAACCAACACGGCATCCAGCAGAGAACGCAAAACGCGCAGGTATGCGGGGTTTTCCAGCGTCAGATTTCCCCCGCGAAATAAAGCCTTTTCCACGCTCCGCTGCCGTTCTTCGGGCACAGGAAATCGCGGCGACGCCTTCATATAACTTTAATATTAACATCGACGAACGCGACCCCAGTCGCAAAATAGACCGCCGCGAATCCCGTTTCCAGCCTGGCAGCGACGCATGCCCGTCCCGTGGACGACGCGCGTCGCCGCTTCCCGTGACCCGTAACCCCCCCCGACAATTCAGAACCACGCGCGCAGCCGGGCTCGAATATAATGTGCCCATGAAAACGCAAAATGAAAAAGCGGAATTCTTCGCCTCGCTGCATCGCGGCCCGGAAATTTTAGTCCTGCCCAACGCCTGGGACTGCGCCAGCGCGCGCATCTTCGAGCAAGCTGGCTTCCCCGCCATTGCCACCACCAGCGCCGGCATCGCTTTTTCGCTCGGTTATTCCGATGGCGAGCGCATCCCGCAGGACTTGATGCTGGCAACGGTAGGCCAAATCACTGACTCTGTCGAGCTTCCCGTCACCGCGGACCTGGAGGCTGGCTACGGCGATGTCGCGAAAACCACCGCCGGTCTGATTGCAGCAGGCGCCGTCGGCCTGAATCTCGAGGACATGGACCACGATTCGCAATCGCTCGCGCCCATTCCCGCGCAAAGCGAAAAAATTGCCATGATCCGCCGTATCGCCACCGGCCTCGGCGTAAACCTAGTGATCAACGCGCGCACCGACGTGTTCCTCGCGGAAATCGGCGAACCTGCCGCGCGCTTCGATCGCGCCTGCGAGCGCCTGCAAGCCTACATTGCTGCGGGCGCCGACTGCGTTTTCCTACCCGGCGTCGCCGATGAAAATATGATCCGCCGCGTCGTCGAAACTCTGAAATTCCCGCTGAACATTCTTGCCGGCGCGAACCTGCCCACGATCCCGCGCCTCCGCCAATTAGGCGTCGCCCGCGTCAGCGTTGGCTCCGGCATCATGCGCGCCACCCTGGGCCTGACGCGCCGCATCGCACAAGAACTAAAACAGTCCGGCACGTACTCCGCACTCCTCGAAGGCACCATGCCCTTCGCCGAAGCCAACGCCCTGTTCGAAGCATAAATTGGAGTGCGCATTGCTTCGTTATTTGTGTGCCTTCGCAAAATAGGCTCGCGCCCAGAATTTCAGTGTTGCGTCATGACGATTCTGCGGGCCGATCCAATTCGCTATCAATTGCTTGTATCGCTCTCGCGCCACATCGGGATCAAGATGCCTAGTGTCGGCCAGGAATGCCACGTCTTTGCGGTCCCGTTCGATGTTTCGGCACCGCTTCGAAAGAACCAGATCGTACGGGTCAGGAATGAAGAGGTGTAGGTTCTTGAAGTGCCCCGGAAACAATTCCGAGTCGTTCGAGTCCGCGTCCTGTCGTAGCCTATAGCTATAGCAAATCCGTGATGCAATCCGGCAGAATCGGCTTGTCGAGTCATGCAAAACTTCCAGACGCTTCCGTTCCTTCGCGCTTATCTTGATCCGTTCCTGTTGCATTCGTCCCCCGGCCTCTAGAAAAGCGGACATTCTCACTTTGCGGCGACACACGTGGCTTTGCCTGCCGTTCGCTTGCTTGACTTCGCGCAGCAGCCCGAGTACGCTTCCGCCGATCCCAGCCAATTCACGCGTTCCCGTGCGGGGATCTCCGTTCGGCCTTTCCGCGCTCGTAATCCGTTCCCGTGTTTCTGCCGAGGAGGTCGGCACAAAATGAAAAGAGTTGTGAATATTTTACTCGGAGCCTGTCTGTGTTTCGCCGCCAGCATCGCGTGCGATGCCACTGTTGTCGCCGCGCAGCAAAGCGAGGCGACCGTAAACATGCCGCCCAAAATTCTCGTCATCAACCGTGAAGTATTGAAACCCGGCAAAGGCGGCGCCACGCATCAGAAGACCGAAAGCGCTTTTGTGCACGCCATGGCCGCCGCGAAAGACACCACGTATTATCTCGGCATGGATGCGGTCAGTGGTGCCAGCCGCTCACTGTTCTTCACCGGCTACGATTCGTTCGCCGACTGGGAGAAGGAAGCGCTTGCCGAGCAGAAGAACGCCGCGCTTTCCGCCGCGCTGGATCGCGCCGCGGTCGCGGATGGCGACCTACTGCAATCCTACGAGACCGGCATGTATTTCCTGCGCGACGACTACAGCCTCAACCCCGGCACCGACCTGCCGCACGTCCGCTACTTTGAAATCGGCGTATTCCACGTCAAGCCCGGCCACGAGGAGGACTGGACCACCATCATGCGGTTGGTGAAAGACGCCTACGCGAAAGTTCCCGGCGTGCAGTGGGCGATGTACGAACGCGTTTACGGCGGCCCCGATCACTACTTCATCTACGTCACTCCCATGAAGTCTGCCGCGGAAATCGACAACAATTTTGCCAATGGCCCAAAATTTGTCGAAGCGATTGGCAAAGCTGGAATGAAGCAACTTAACAGCCTGATGGCAGAATCGGTGGACCAAGACGACCTCAACCTGTTTGCTCTGAATCCGGCCATCAGCTACGTAGGCCCGGAAACGATTAAAGGCGATCCCACGTTCTGGAAGCCCGCGCCATCCGGCGAGCCCAAAAAGAAAGCCGAAAAGGCTGCGCAGTAGCGCTCGGTCTGCCGAACATCATCAATCAAAATGCCCCATCCGCCGCCGATGCGGGACGGATGGGGCGTTTTATTTTTGCAGCAATGTGTAAGCGTCGCTACGTGGCGGCTTTTTCCAGTTCCTTGCGGTCCCACTTGGCCAGATTCGCCGCTGCTTCGTACGTGCTTTGCAAAAATTCCAGCAGTGCCACGCGCGGCGAAGCGGATATCCGGACATCGTCATAGCTCAGCAAAAATTCCTTCAGCTGCGGATGATAGTAAGCCTGTGCCGGACGCACCGGCGCTTGCCCGAACCCCGCAGGCTCTGGCGCCGCGTACGCATAAAACGCCGCTTCCTTAATATCGCCGCCTCCCGGCCAAAATCCCGCGCTGCTCACTTCGTGCGAATATGCTTCCCGTGTAACGGGATCAGCTCCAGGAAGTTCCGGCGCCCTCCGCCCCGAAAACCGCGTGGCCGCCAAATCGAAGCTGCCCCAGAAAAAATGCACTGGGCTTGCTTTCCCGATAAAGCGCGCGCGAAACTCGACGAAAAGTTTCTCGCTGCTCGCCAAAATTCGCCAAAAACGATTGGCATATTCTGGATCGTAAGCAGCGTGCCGCGTATCTTCATCAAATGCGATCGGATTCGGAATCTCCACCGGCATTTTCCAGATCTTCACCGGGATGCCCAGCGAAGCCAGCGCCGCCATAAACTCTCGGTAGAAGTCCGCCACCGAACGCGGCTTCAGCGCCAGTGTCGCCGCCGTGTCATGATTTGTTTTGATCAGCAGCTGGTGATGGATGAAATCGAATTCGACTTCGAAAATTCCGCCAGGGTAGGGAATCGCTGAAGTTGTCAACCCAGTCGCGCTCACATACAGCGGCACTTCCCACCAATGATTGATCCGCGGACTCAGCGCCAGCCGCACCTTGCCCACAATCTGCGACCACATGTGCAGCGTCGCGTATGTATCCTGCCAGGCCGCCAGCGGCAGCTCCGGCCACTCATCCTGTGCCGCGCGCGCGATGGTTGCGTTCATAAATCCTCCGCGACATCCGATGATCTACGGTCTAGTGCGGCGCGTAGCTGCCAAATCCCATCAGTACCACCACCGACTTGCCATACGATACCGACGCGGAATTCTGGCTCATCCCAATCACGCGGTAGCCCTTGCTCGCAAAACGATTGATCTCGTCCTGATGTTCCTGCTCGGCATCGCCGCTAACGAATACATACGGCGTCGGATTCTTGTCGTCAACTTCGCTGGCGGTAGTCATCGGGGACCTCTGTCTGGAAGACTACACCGCGATCATTACCCGTTCAACAACTACACGCCCGTCACTTTCCGCTAATCCTCTCAATCAACATGTCGACAAATTTCTGCGAATCGGCACTCACCGCCACATGCACATTGGGCTGCACCGCTTCCAATCCCACGGACTGCAAATGGTCCCCCTCCGGCACATTGCGCTCAATCGCATTCTTGCGATTCGCCACAGTCATCCCGCGCGTAAATTTCCCGTCCGTCTCGATGTCCACGCGCATATCCTGCGTTTTTAAAATCGTGCCATCGATCACTTGTCCCACGGCCAAAGCGTCGTGCACCGCTCCTCCATGAAAAATCCCCGTGCCCTTATAAGTCCCGATCTGGAATCGCGCCACCGCCGCCGCGAATGTCGTCTCCGGCCCCGGCTTGCTTTCCAGCCGCGCCACATCTTCGTCAGTGACCAAGGTAATTTCCGTGACGTCCAGCCCCACCATCGTGATCGGCCAACCCGCATTGAAGACGATTGCAGCAGCCTCCGGGTCACTATGAACGTTATACTCGCTCACCGCCGTCACGTTTCCGCCCGTGATTCCGCCCCCCATCAGCACTACTTCTTTCACCAGCGGCACAATGGCAGGATCCTTCGCCACCGCGATCGCAATATTCGTCAACGGCCCGACCGGTATCAGCGTGATCTGATGCGGATACTTGTGCACCAGCTGAATAATCAGGTCCGGCGCAAACTCCGCGCTCGCTTTGCATTTTGAAGGCGGCAACTCCGCTCCGCCCAGCCCATTCGCTCCATTCCAGAATTTCCCCGTGTTCAGTTCCTGCAGCAGCGGACGAATCGCGCCCTTTGCCACCGGCACATCGCATCTGCCCGCCAGGCTCGCGATCTTCAGCGCGTTCTGCAGACCCGCATCCGCCGTCATGTTGCCCGCCACCACGGTGATCGCTTCCACGCGCAGCTCCGGCGAATTAAACGCCAGCAGCATCGCCAGCGCGTCATCGGTACCGGGATCGGTATCGAGGATCACTTTCTTGGGCTCGCCCTGCTGTTGCCCGAGTGTAACTGGCGCAAAATAACCGGCGTACACGATGGCCATCGCTCCGCTGAGCAAAAACACTTTCGTCGCGAAGGCACGCGCGCAGAATGACTCAAACATTGTGAACGCCCCTTTTTTTGATGACCTGAACCGGCCGAACACGCCGCTAACTTTTTCGAGGCACATCCTAGCACGAAGCTTTGTAACAGCTGCCGTCACAGGATGTATAATTCGCGCGGTTAGTCACGCCGCAGCATCGCGTAAGAGTCATCGATGCCAGGAGGATCGGCATGCGAAAAGGTTTCGTTGCGGCGGTCAGCATCGTCATCGCCGTCACGATTACTGTCGCCAGCGCCGCGGCCCCGCAATCAGGGACAGCCGCGAATTTCATCCGCGAAAACGCGCCCATCATCGTCCTAACGCACGTGGAACTGATTGACGGCACGGGCGCGGCACCGCAATCCGATCAAGCAGTCGTAGTCGATCACGGAAAAATTACGGCAGTAGGCGCGACCGCGAGCGTAGGGGTCCCGAGCGGCGCAAAAGTGATCGACGCCACCGGCAAAACCGTAATCCCCGGCATCGTCGGCATGCACGAACACATTTTCTATCCCTCCGCAGCCGACGGCCCGCTCACTGCCGTCGAACAATTTTATTCTTTCCCGCCGCTCTATCTTGCCAGCGGAGTAACCACCGCCCGCACCACGGGCTCCATGGATCCCTACGGCGATCTGGCCGTAAAGCAGCACGTGGACAGCGGAAAAATCATCGGCCCTAATTTTTATCTCACCACTCCGTATCTGGAAGGTGCGCCGGCGCTGATCCCGCAAATGCACGAGGTAAAAGACTCCGACGAAGCGCGCGCCTTCGTGCGTTACTGGCATTCGGTCGGCTTCACCTCCGTCAAAGCCTACGTGGACGTCACGCCTGACGAACTCCGCGCCGGCATCGACGAAGCCCACAAATTAAATATGAAGGTCACCGGACATATTTGCTCGGTTGGCTACAACGAAGCCGCTGAGATGGGCATTGATAACCTCGAGCACGGTCCGTTCGGCGCGCCCGATGGCGAACTGTACGCGAAACGCCTGCCCGGCGTCTGCGGCCCGGATTATTTCGCTGAAGTCAAAGACATCGTAATGAACGTCGAGCCGGACAGCCCGCAGCTGAAGCAAACCATTCAAAATCTCGTCGCGCACCATGTAGCCATCACCTCGACGCTCGCCGTCCTCGAAGGCGGGTTGCGTCCGCCGATGGATCGCGACGGCCTGATGGGCCGTACTAGAACGCTTCTGGTTCCAGAGGCTTGGTCGAAGGTCATGACCAGCCGCGCCAGCAGGGAAGGCGCTGAATCGCTTTTCCAGCTTCTGCTGCAAAAGGAAATGAAATTCGAGCGCGAGTTTTTCGCCGCCGGTGGCCTGCTCATGGCCGGGTGCGATCCCACCGGCGACGGCCACACGCTCGCAGGCCTCGGCGATCAACGCAACATCGAACTCCTCGCCGAAGCTGGTTTTTCGCTGGCAGAAGCGATCCACATCGCCACGCAAAATGGCGCCACGTTTCTGGGCGAATCACAGCGCATCGGCACCCTAGCCTCAGGCAAACAAGCCGACCTCGTGCTGCTTAGCGGCGATCTCGCCAAAGACATCACCACAATCGAAAAGCCCGAAATCGTATTCAAGGCCGGCGTAGGCTATGACTCAAACTCAATCTACCAAAGTCTCCGCGGCAAAGTAGGCAGGCAATAGTCTTCGCAGCGACGATCGGTTCCGATCACGGCCGATCACTGAATTACTATTAACTTTTAACTAGTAACTTTCTTCAAGAGGCTCGATTGCAAAAACCTCGCCAAACAATCCTAGCGTCCCTTGCCGCACTCGTTCTCGCCGCGCTCGGCGCCGCCCCGCTGCCCGCCGACTCCAAACCCGTCCACGCCCCGCACGGCATCGTCGTCAGCATTGACGAACTCGCATCCAAAGCCGGCGCAGATATCATGCAAGTGGGCGGCAACGCGATAGACGCCGCCGTAGCCACCGGCTTCGTGCTAGCAGTCGTGTATCCCCAGGCAGGCAACCTCGGCGGTGGCGGCTTCCTGCTCCTCCGCATGGCCGACGGCAAAACCCATTTCATAGATTTCCGCGAAGAAGCTCCAGCCGCCGCCACAGCCGGCATGTATCTCGACGCCCAGGGCAACGTAATCGAAGGCGCCAGCGAATATGGTTATAAAGCGATCGGCGTGCCCGGCTCGGTCGCAGGCCTGGTCTACGCGCAAAAAAAATACGGCAAGCTCAGTCTGGCGAAAGTAATGGCGCCGGCGATTCTCCTCGCCCTCCGTGGATTCCAGCTCAGCTGGCAAGAAGCCCGCGACCTGCGCGAAGACTCGCACTTCGCCGACTTCCCCGAATCCCGCCGCATCTTCCAGCGCAACGGCAATTTCTACAAGCAATACGAAGTCTTCCGCCAACCGGAACTGGCCCGCACGCTAGAACGCATCGCCAGAAATCCGGACGATTTTTATCGCGGCGCCATGGCCCAGGAACTGGCCGCCGCAATCCAGGCGGGCGGGGGACTGGTCACCTCGGAGGACCTGGCGCATTACCAGGTAAAAGAACGCGAGCCCCTGCGCGGCACTTATCGCGGCTACCAAATCATCAGCGCTCCGCCGCCGTCATCAGGCGGCACGGTGTTGATCGAAACGCTGAATATTCTGGAAGGCTACGACCTGGCGAAAGCCGGTAGCCGCTCCGCCGAATCCGTCCATCTCAGCGCCGAAGCTTTTCGCCGCGCCTTCTTCGACCGCGCCGAATTCCTGGGCGATCCCGATTTCAGCAAGCTTCCGATCGCCCAGCTCATCGACAAAAAATACGCAGACGCCTGGCGCGCCACGATCGACCCAGACCATGCCACCGCCAGCAAAGATCTGCAGCGCCCCGCGATTTTAAGCGCACTTGCGCAAGCGGACACGCAGCAAGCGCAAAAATCGCAACCCATTCCGCCGCGCGAATCTCCGCACACCACGCATTACTCCGTCGTCGACGCAGACGGCAACGCCGTAGCCGTCACCACCACCATCAACGACTGGTTTGGCTCGCGCGTCACCGCAAAAGGTCTCGGCTTCATCCTCAACGACGAGATGGACGATTTTTCCAGCAAGCCCGGCGTTCCCAACGGCGATGGCCTAATCCAAGGCGCGGCAAACTCGGTCGGCCCAGGCAAACGTCCGCTCTCTTCCATGACGCCTACAATCATCCTGAAAGACGGCGAATTATTCCTCGTCCTCGGCTCGCCCGGCTCTTCGCGCATTATCACCACCGTAGCTCTGGCAATCATGGGCGTGGTTGATTTCGGCATGAACATTCAAGAAGCGATCAACGCCCCGCGCTTCCACCAGCAATGGATGCCAGACGTCCTGAGCGTAGAAGCCTGGTTCGCCCCCGACGCCCTCCACGCCCTGGAGAAAATGGGCTACAAAATCGTCGGCGGGCAAACCGAAGACGCGAACTGGTCGCCCTACTGGAGCGACGCCGAATGCATCGCCATAAACCCGAAAACCAACGAACGCCTAGGCGCGAGCGACGGTCGCAACAGCGGCAAGCCCGTCGGCTATTGAGCCGCCGCCTGACGCTCCGCTCTCCACGCTTTCAATGGTAAAATCGCAGGACGCCAAACGAACTGGGGGCATCACCATGACCGAACCGACCAAAGAAGAACTACTGGCACGCATCGCCGAACTCGAAAAAAAAGCCGCCGGCCCAAAACGCAGCGGGGCGCTCGAATTTCGCGTCGGTGAAAAAGGCGGCGTCAGCGTCTACGGCCTCGGCCGCTTCCCGGTCACACTATATTACGAACAATGGAATCGTCTGCTCGGAGTCGCCGACGACCTCCGCGCCTTCCTTGAAGAAAACAAATCGCGCCTGAAGCTCAAGCAGCCCGCCGAATAATCGCGAAACGCGGCAGCTCACGATCCCCGCTGCCGCGATTGCAACCACTCATAGTTCGCCGACGCAATCGCGATGAATAAAAACAACAGCCCCGCATCCAAAAAGCTGCGGAAATCAATGTTGTTGCCCCGCGTCAGGATGTGCACAAAAACGATCCCCATCGCATCGCAAATCCGCGCCACGACCGCCACCACCGAGCACACCACCCCCAGCCAGTAGCTCGCGACCGCAATATATCTCACCATGCCGCCTCCTGTTCCAGCGCCGTCGGCGAATAAGCCCGCGCCGCCAAAACGCCGGGCTGAAAGTACCTCGCCCGGCCAACAGAGTCAACGCCGCACGCTCCCGGCAAACCTCGCAATAAACCAGTGACATTCCTCCGCTTTCCGTTATCATTAAGTTCTCCTTCCACTAGTGCCTGCGCTTTTGTTGGCGGGGTTTCACCTCTGCGGACATCGCGCTCCGTCCGCGCGCAGCATCAACAAAAACCATCACGGTACATGTACTCGGTTCTGGCGTCTAGGGGAAACGATGGGTTCGACTGCGGGCGACGAATTTCGCGATTTATTGACTCTGGTGCGGCAAAGCGGCCTGTTGGCGAAACAGCCCACGTATTATCTGCGAAAAATTCTTCTCAACGTCGCGCTGTTCGTCGGCGCATTCGTACTGATCGCCAAATTTCACAATCCCTGGATCGAACTTTGCAACGCCGCGTTCCTAGCCTTCGTCTTCGCGCAACTCGGCTTCATCGTCCACGATGCCGGCCATCAGGAAATCTTTAGCGGCCCTGCTGGCAACGAAGTCCTCGGCCTGCTGCACTCCGATCTCCTGCTCGGCTTCAGTTACAGTTGGTGGCTCGATAAGCACAATCACCATCACTGTTCCCCGAATCATCTCACCGCTGATCCTGACGTGGATTTAATTCCGTTCGCATTCTCCAAAGACCAGGTCGCCGGCAAACACGGTCTGGCGCGCCTCTCCGTGAAATACCAGCACTTTTCTTTCTTCCCGTTGTCGCTGCTCGAGGCCTTCGTCCTGAAATACGACAGCATTCGCTTCCTCCTGCGTACGAAAGTCGCACATCCCATCCTGGAAGCCAGCTTGCTGATTCTTCACGCGATCTGCTACCTCGGAGTGCTCACTTACCTTCTGGGTTTGCCGCGCGCCATACTGTTCGCCATCGCGCATCAAGCCTTCCTGGGTCTCTATCTCACCCTGATCTTCGCGCCCAACCATCAAGGCATGCCTCTAGCCCAAGGCGACACCGCGATAAATTTCCTCCGCGAACAAGTCCTCACCAGCCGCAACATCAAAAATCATCCTGGCATCGACTTCTGCACCGGCGGCCTCAGCTGCCAGATAGAACATCACCTGTTTCCGACGATGCCAGCCAACAAACTCCGCCAAGTCCAGAAAATCGTGCGCAACTACTGCCGCTCGCACGATGTCCCTTACCACGAAACCTCGCTCTTCCAGTCCTATCGGGAGATTTATCAGAACCTGCGGGAAGTAAGCCTGCTCGTAGGAAAAGAAGCCGAATCCAGCGCGGATTGAAGCGGGTTATACCCCCGATTCGCGTTAGGCCACATTTTCTCTACTCGCGCCAAGCACAAGACTTGTCATCCCGCGGGCCGCCCTTTGGCCGAAGGGATCTGCTTTTGTTGTGGCGACGCCGCAAGCCAAACGAATCGAGTGCGCAGTCTTGCTTTGTGCGGCAGGAATACTCAAGTCCGTGCTGTGCGCGCCATTCTCGGATGTGACCCCAACTAAGTCCACCCGGCTCGCTTGGTTGCATGCAGCGCCGAATCTCTGTTTCTAATTGCCGGCGGTGTTTCCCGATGCCGGCAGTCCTTCGAACTCCTGGTTCATCCATGCGACAAATGCGTCAATCGCTTGCGGACGTCCCAGGAAATTCTTTACCAGATCGTTGGCCGGCTGGGATCCGGTCTTTTCCAGCACCGTAGTGCGATAGCGCGCTGCCACTTCGGGCGCCAGCAGATCGTTGCGATCGAACTTGCTAAAGAAATCCTGCGCAATCACCTTGTCCCACAAGTAGGTGTAATACGCGGAGGTATAGCCTAGTAGGTGGTCGAAAACAGCGATCTGGTGGTCGCCTTGCAGCCGCGTGTAGGGCAGAAATCGCTTTCTGCTGTCGTCCATCGCGGTTTCCAGCTTCGCGGGGTCCGGTGGCGAGTTATGCAGCTCGAAAGACACATTTGTGTACACCAGCTGCCCGCGCGCCCACAGCCCGCGTCCAAATGCGTCGGCGCGGTTGGCGCGCCGCACCAGGTCCTCCGGAATCGGTTCATTCGTCTGATAGTGGTGCGCAAACGTCGCCAGTACCTTGGGGTCATGCATCCACTGTTCCAGCATTTGCGACGGGGCTTCGACAAAATCAATTTCCAGGTTGTTGC
>DATNLN010000069.1:0-10105 GCA_035602855.1 Candidatus Acidiferrales bacterium | reverse complement strand
CGCGGCAAGGATCGCCAGGACATCGTCGTCACCGAGCTCCCCTATCAAGTCAACAAAGCGCGCCTCATCGAAAATATCGCCGGCCTCATTCAAAATAAAAAGATCGAAGGCATCGCCGACATTCGCGACGAAAGCGACCGCGACGGCATGCGCATTGTCATCGAAGTGAAGCGCGACGAAGAGCCGCAAATTATTCTCGCCCACCTCTTCAAGCACACCCAGATGCAGGAATCCTTCAGCATGATCCTGCTGGCCATCGTCGCCGGACAGCCGCGCGAGCTCGGCCTGCTGGACCTGCTGCGCCTGTTCGTCGAGCACCGCGTGGACGTGGTGCGCCGCCGCACCCAATACGAACTGCGCAAAGCCGAAGAGCGCGAACACATTTTGCTCGGCTACCAGATCGCGCTCGACTACCTCGACGATGTCATCCGCGTGATCCGTGGTTCCTCCAGCCGCGCCAACGCGCGCGAGAACTTGCACGAATTCTTCGCCAACAAGACCGTAAAAATTTCCGAAGACGGCAAAGCCAAGAGCGTTGCCGGCGTGAAGCTCGTCAACAAGAAATACGGCATGCCCGCCGAAGTCACAGGTCTCAGCTTTCCGCAGATTGACGCCATCCTCGAACTGCAATTGCACCGCCTGACGCAACTTTCCATTGACGACATTCTTGCCGAGCTGAAAAAAATCCGCGAACAGATTGCCGAGCTGCGCGAAATCCTGGCCAGCGAAAAGAAACTGAAGGCCGTTATCGTCGCCGAACTCCGCGAAATCATAAAATCCTATGGCGACGCGCGCCGCACCCAGATCGTTGACCGCGTCGAGGAAATCAAGCTCGAAGACCTGATCAAAGACGAGGAAATGGCCATCACCGTCAGCCATGCGGGCTACGTTAAGCGCACCTCCGTCGAGACCTACCGCCACCAATCGCGCGGCGGCAAAGGCCGCATCGGCGCGAAAACGCGCGACGACGATTTCGTCGAGCATTTCTTCGTTGCATCGGCGCACAGTTACATCCTGCTATTCACATCCAAGGGCCGCATCTATTGGCTGAAAGTTTACGAAATTCCTGAAGCCGCCGCGGCCACGCGCGGCAAAGCGATCTCCAACCTGGTGCGCTTCCAGGAAAATGAGAAGCTCACTGCCGTAGTTTCCGCGCGCAATCTGGAAGAAGCCGATCGCTACGTCTTCCTCGCCACGAAAAGCGGCACCGTGAAAAAAACCGGCCTCGCCGAATTTTCCAACCCGCGGCCTTCCGGCATCATCGCCATCAATCTGGATGGCGCGGACGAGCTGATCGGCGCGAAACTAACCGACGGCATGCAGATGATTTTCCTTGCCAGCCACGATGGCCAGGCCATTCTCTTCCGCGAAACGGAAGTCCGCTCCATGGGCCGCGCAGCCGGCGGCGTCAACGGCATGGATTTGGCCAAGGGAGACTTCGTCGTCAGCATGGACGCGGTGCAGCCCGATTTCGGTATCATTCAGAAGGAATACAAGAAAGAAACGAAAAATCTCGACGAGCTCGAAAGCGACCAGATTCGCGAGTCGCTCACTTCGCTCATGCTCACCGTCGCCGAAAAGGGTTACGGCAAGCGCACCCCTCTTGCCGAATACCGCGTCACTTCGCGTGGCGGCAAAGGCGTGATCAACCTGAAATCCACCGACCGCAATGGACCCGTCGTCGCGGCGCTTCAAGTCCGCGAAGATTCCGATGTGATGATCATCACCGGCCAGGGCAAAGTCATCCGCGTGCACTCCGGCGAAATCCGCGAAGCCGGCCGCTCCACGCAAGGCGTCCGCTTGCTGCGCCTGGAAGAAGGCGACCGCATCGCCGCAGCCGCCGCCATCCTGGAAGAAGACGACCCCGCCGCAACCTCGCCGCCTGAACCTGAAAAGCAGTAGGAATTGGTAGTGCGGAGTTTACGAAAAATTACGAAGCCGGCGGCACGACGTAATACCCCGGCCGGGTGCGCACCGAAACATTCGGCCGGTCCACCACAACTTTAATCTCGTGGTAGCCCTCTGGATCATCTCCCACGGGACGATACCCAATCGTGTACTGCGCGTGCAGCTCGCCGCCGATATCATCAATCGCCTTTTCGATCGAGCGGTCGCGCATCGTAGCCACGTGCAATCCGCCGGTAGCCTCGCTTGCCACCGCCAGCGAATTCGCCGTCAACGCGTTCTTCCCGGTCTTCACCAAGAACACGGCCAGCGCCAATAAATCCGGCGTGTCGTTCACGTGATCGGGCTTGGCGCGCAAATCCGCCATCGCCGTGCTCAGCCCCACGGAATAAATCGTCACGTTCGCCAGCTGCGCCTGCCGCAACACTTCGCCTAGCCTGTTCTCACTGCCGCTGTCGTGCGACTCACCGATCACCAGCATAATTCGCCGCCGCACCGCCGGCCGTTCATCCAGCATCGAAATGCCGCGCGCCATCGCGTCGTACAGCAGCGAATCATTCACACCCAGCGGCAAATGTTCGATCGCGTCCTGCACACTGTCGGGATCCGTCGTGAATTTCGCGCGTAGGTCTACCGTGCTGTCATAGCTGAGCACGGCCGCTTCCGAGGTCTGCGCCATCACCGCTTCGCTGAACACGATTCCCGCATGCTTGATGCTGGGAAACATCGGCTGGATGTGCGAGCTGGCCTCGATCACCAGAACGATCGACAAAGGATCGCCGCCCACGTCGAAGTGATCGATTTTCTGTTCTGCTCCGTTGTCGTAAACCCGGAAATTATCCTGCCGCAAATCGAAGATCATCTCGCCCTTCGGATCGCGCACAATCACGGGCGCCGTCACTTCATTCACGCGCACGCGAATCGCACGATTCTGTTGTTGCGCAGGAGGAATCTGCTCAGGCGGCACTCCCGGCCGAGGATGCAGCGGTCCCGCAGGCGCTTCCTGGCTCCAGGCAAACGGCGCCAGCCATAGCCAGGCCGCGGCGAACGCAGCCAGCGCTCCGCCTCGAATTAAACCGCAAAATAACACGCGATTCACGCGTTTCATCCCAAATTCACTGTCGCTGTCCAGTGTATCTGATTCGCCGCCGCGCACACACGTTGCTTACACAGCACTGCCCGGACGCGCCGCCGCTGTCATTTTCCGCGCGTTCTCCTAGAATGGAAGCGGCGCCAAAGAAGCGAAAGCAAACGGCAGTGGGAACTGAGGTGAGCATTGAATCGTGACTCGCAGCGTGGATCGGAGTGCAAGCAATGAAGCGTTCCAAAAAACAACCCAAGAACCAGCCACTACCGAAGCTCGCCTACGAAGATCCGCAGTTCATGGAAAGCCTCGGCGCGCGCCCGCTCCGCATCCTTGCTGAATATCTCGATCCCCTGAGCCGCCTGCGTCGCGCCAACATCGGCGACACCATCGTCATGTTCGGCTCAGCGCGCATTCAATCCCGCGATCGCGCCCTGGCGCACCTGAAACAAACGCAAGCAACCGCGCGCGCCCGGCGCACACCCGCGTCGCGCGCGAAAATTACCGCCGCCCGCTCGCTGCTGGAAATGTCGCGCTACTACGAAGAAGCGCGCGAGCTTTCCCATCGCATCACTTCCTGGGCCATGACGCTCGGCAATCAACCGCGCCGCTTCGTCATCTGCTCCGGCGGCGGACCTGGAATCATGGAAGCGGCCAATCGCGGCGCCGCGGAAGCCGGCGGCCCGTCCGTCGGCCTCAGCATCCAGCTTCCGCACGAGCAAACCTCCAATCGCTACATCTCTCCCGACCTGAATTTCTATTTCCACTATTTTTTCATGCGCAAGCTCTGGTTCGCGCAAATGGCCAAAGCGCTGATTGTTTTTCCCGGCGGCTTCGGCACCCTGGACGAGCTTTGGGAAATGCTCACGCTGCTGCAGACCAATAAACTCTCCTCGCATCATTTAATTTTGATTTACGGCAGAAAATACTGGGACAAAGTTCTCAACTGGCGCCACATGGTCCGCACCGGCACCATGAACGAACGTGATTACAAGCTGCTTCAATTCGCCGATTCCGTGGACGAAGCTTTCACTCACGTCCGCCGCGATCTGGAAGCCCATCACCTGCATCTCGATACCGAAGGGGAGCCCTTCGCGCATCCGCATCAATTGATCCCGAACGTCATGCGGCCGTAATGACGCGGCAAAGTTGCGCCCCAAAACAAAAAAGGGAACGAGCCTAAGCTCGTTCCCCCTCTGTTTTCGTTTACGGACTGCCCGCAAAGAGCACGCATCACTCGGGACACTCACCGAAAACAATGCAGCCCACTTCCCGTCGGCCCGAATTTAGTTGTTCGAATAAGGATCCAGCGCAAACACCGCCTGGAAGCGCCGCTTTTCATCCTGGTCGTGCAGCATCACCACCGGAACAACCCGCAGCGAATTCTTGCAGCTCCGGCAGGTCGTCGCTTCGCCTTCCAGGTCCTGTACGAACCCGTCGGTGAAGTGATACGCCGCACGCGGCCTCCGCGCAGCCTTCGTTCCCTGTTCTCCGCATTGCGGACAGGTAAACTCCACGCGGTCTTCCAGCGGATCGCGGTTCAACGCAGCCCAGCCGGTGTAACGAACTCCCACCGTTTCGATTGAGTTTCGGCTCATGATGACTTCCCCCTCCATCCTCTAAGAAAAACTATAACTTAGCGATGATAGGGGATTAGACGCACGGCACGTTCAAAATGATGCATTCCCCCGCGCAAGAATTGTAAACATTTTGTCTCCAGGGGTTTACACCCCCAACAGCGCCCGTCGTTGCAGTTTTCGCCCTCACCCCGGCGATCGGCGACGCCCTTGCGGGCACAACTCCCAGGCGCCGGTGTCTATCCTTAAAGAGATCGCGCGAACTCCGCAAGACCATCGGAGGCGGCGCGGCCGGAATCTGCAAACCCGGCCGCATGAACGTAGGCCATTTCTTTCTTGGTCGCGCCTTGATGCCGTTCCCATGTGTAGGAATCGAGTAGCCGGAGGTGTGTCCGTGAGCGATCTTGGCAGCTTGTCGCAGTGCATGCTGGAAAACGATTCTGAATCTCGCGATCGCGCCCGCAATCTGCGCCGGAAGGCGCTGATCATTTCCGTGGTGCTGGAAGCCTTACTCCTGGGCGCGATGCTCGTGTGGCCGCTCGTCACGCCAGCTGTCTTGCCCGGTCTGTTCAACGTGACGCCCACACCGCCGTATCCCGGCGGCGGTGGCTCTGCGGAAAAACACGCGACGCCGCGCCCGCATCCGCCGACGAGCAGCAGCAGGCCCGTGCCCTGCCTCTATTGCGCGAAGCCCGCGATTGCCGCGCCTTCGCGTCCGGTTAATGACGCAAACGCATCGAGCGGTGATTCCACGCCAGCAATCGGCGAAGATGGAATGGACGGCTCCGCAGGCCCCGGCCCTTGGATTCTCGGCGCAGACCCCGGCGGCAAGCCGCTTGAAATCAAGAAGCCCGAGCCGCCAGAACATAAAGCGCCCCTGCACCGCAGCGAAGGCGTAATGGCCGCCGCGCTCATCTACAAAGTGCAGCCGCAATATCCCGTCATCGCGCGCACCATGCATCTGGCCGGCACAGTTTATCTGCGCGCCATCATCTCGACCGACGGCAGCGTCCGCCAGCTGGAAGTGATCAGCGGAAATCCCATCCTCGCCAATCCCGCATTGCAAGCCGTGCGCAGGTGGCGCTACCAGCCCACGCGCCTCAACGGCGAACCGGTCGAAGTCGAAACCTTCATCACAGTGAATTTCGTGCTGGAGCAGCAATAAAAAAGAACGGGGACGGAATCCTACCGTCCCCGTACATCATCATGTCGGGTTAGAACCGGAGGACAATCCCGGTCGAAATCCGCGCATTGTTTTGCACGCCTCCGCCGAAGCGCGTCGTCACATAATCGCCCTCGATGATCCGCCACTTAATTACCGGAGCGATTTTCGCATCAATCCCGAATCCCAAGGACGTCGCAAAGGAATTGTCGTTAAAGCCCGTCTGGCCGTAATGCGCTCCGCCGATCAAGAAATGCGCAAACGGCGAGATGCGCGCCGGAAACGATACCTGCGGACCAACCAAATACGTCGTCACCGATGATCCGCCGCCGTAATCCCCGGCGACTTCTCCGACTGCGCCGAACCACGGTGCAAACTTGTACTCGCCCGAGAGAATGAATCCGTTCAAATTGTTGGCCCCCGGAGAATTCTGCAGATGGAAAAACGAATATCCGCCGTAAACCTCCACTTTGTCCTGTGCGCTCGCGCGCGTTCCTGCCCCGAGCGAAAACAAAAATAGCAAACCCACCAGTAACGACACTTTCCGTACCATGAATTGTTCTCCTTAGGATGTGGTGCGGGACTTTCCCAGGCGACCGGGACAGTCGACCTCCCGCCCTGATAGATTTACGACGCCGTCGCAGCCCCGGGAAGGGCCACGCAGACATCTGCGCGGGCTGGTATTTTTTGGATGCTGCTCAGGTCAAAAGGGTTACTGAAAATCTGGCTCGCCTGTCTAACTCCGATATCCAGATCCAAATCTAGAGCAATGCTTCGCCGGAATTCAGCGCAATCGTTTGGCGCGTCTCATCGCGCAAGCGCACAATTTCGTGCCAGTCATCGCCTGCCTCCGGATTCGGCGCAATCGGCTCGCTGAGCGTCAGCGTCACGTGCCCCGGCCGCGGCAGCATCGTCTTGTCGCGCAAAATCTGCCGCGCGCCGCGCACGGAAACCGCGCAAATCGGCCGCTGCGCATCCACCGCTGCCTTAAAGGCGCCCAGTTGAAACGGCCGTATCCCGGCCACAGCCGTAAAAGTTCCTTCCGGAAAAATCACCACCGATTCGCCATTGCGCAGCGCCGCGTTCACCTCTTCCGATTGCCGTATGCGCGCCTGCGGATCGTTGCGGTCGAACGCGAATTGCCCGCTCCGGTCCGCCAGCAAGCTGACGAAGGGCATCGCGCGAATTTCACCCTTGGCCACAAAGCGCACGTCGTGCGGAAGCGCCGCCAGCATCACCAGAATATCCAGATAACTGGAATGATTCGGCGCGAAAATCCACGGCCCCGTCTTGGCTCTCTGTTCCAGAATCTCCGCGCCCACAACAGTCACCGGCACGCCCGCAGCCGCGAGCATCATGCGCGCTCCGCGCTGCACCAGGCGCGCCGCGTGCCGCCGGTTGCGCGTGCGTCCCACGACAAGCCAGAGCGGGACCAGGATCACGCCGAACGCAGCCAGCGCGTACAGGCCATAGAAAAATTCCACAGCGCCGCGCGCCGTCCGCTGCAGCCAGCTCCAAGTCCGCGGCGCTGCGCCCCGCGCGGCCAGGCGCGCGATCTGCACCCACGGAGCCTGTTGTTTGCGCCCCAGTTTTCCTTCCAGGAAAAGCCGACGCGTTTCGCTGCGCCGCAATTTCCCGCTGGAAGTTTTCGGAATGGATTGCGGCGGCAGCAATGCAATCACGTCCGGAGGCATCCCCAACACTTCATCCACGGCGTGTGCAATTTCACCCTCGATCCGTTTCGCGCTGCTCCTGTCGCGCAACTCGGCCGCCACCACCAGACGTTCGGTGCCCGAGCGCTCATCCGGCGCGCCAAAAGCCACCACGCATCCCGCGCGCACTCCCGCGATGCGCCCCGCAATCTCTTCCACCTCGTGCGGATAAAGATTTCGCCCCGCCTTGATGATCACGTCCTTCGCGCGGCCCGTGATGTAGATTTCGCCTTCGCCCCAGTACGCCAAATCCCCCGAATCGATCCAGTTTCCATCGCGCAGCAGCTCGCGCGTCGCCTCGGCATTGCGATAGTAGCCGCTGGTTGCCGAAGGTCCGCGAAACCACAGCCGTCCTTCCCGCCGTTCACCCAAATTGACGCCGTCCCCATCCACGATGCGCACTTCCACCGTCGGCACCGGCCTGCCCGCGTTCACGAATTCCAGCGCCGCCGCATCCGCGCTCGCCACAGGTACGGCGCGCCCTTCCGACTCGAATTGCGCGCGCTCGATGCGGTCCACTTTGTATCCGGAGCCCAGAGGCGGCACAGACACGGCGAGAGTAGCCTCCGCCAGCCCGTACACCGGCATCAGCGACTCTCGCCGAAATCCATACGGCGCAAAACGCTTCGCGAATCGCTCCATCGTCCCGGCGCGCACCGGCTCGGCGCCGTTCGTCGCCGCGCGCCACGAACTCAGATCCAGCCCCTCTAGGTCCTTGTCCGCGATTTTTCGCACACACAGCTCGTAGGCGAAATTCGGTGCGGGACAAATCGTCGCGCGATGACGGTGAATCGCGCGCAGCCAGCGCTCCGGCCGGCTCAGGAATGCGAGTGGTGACATCACCACCAGCGGTATGCCGGTAAAAAGCGGCACAAACCAGGCGCCGATCAATCCCATGTCGTGATACAACGGCAACCAGGAAACGCAGGCATCGTTCTCCTGGATATCGATCCCGGAAATAATCGCGCGGATATTTGCCAGCAGGTTCGCGTGCGTCAGCACCACGCCTTTCGGATCGCCCGTCGAGCCCGAAGTGTATTGCAGGAACGCAATATCCTCGCCCCGCGCGTGATGCGACAGATGTTGCACCGGCCGCCATTCGCCCGCCGGCCGTTGCGGATCCGCCGGCGCGCTCGCCAGCTTTTGCGCGTTCAACACTTCGCGCAACGACGGCACGCGCGGCTGCAGCAGCTTCGCCAAATTCTCGGCTTGCCGCCACGTCACCAAAAATTGCGCTTCCGCGTTGCGCAAAATATTTGATTGCCGCGCCGCGTACTCGGCGATGCGATCCGCGCGGAAAGGCGGATAAATCGGCACGGGAATTCCGCCCGCGAGCAGTATTCCCGCGAACGTCCAGAAAAATTCCGCGCAGGTCGGCAGCATAATCGCGACCGTCTGCCCCGGCTCGAGGCCCCGCCGTCGCAAATCCGCCGCCACCACGGACGCGCGCTCGTACAGCTCGCCAAACGTGATCGTGCGCAGCTGCTCGTCATCTTCGTAAATTTGAATGTGGCTCCGCCCCGGTTCGCCGCGTCCCCGCAAACGAAGAATTTCGCTCAGCGTTTCGGCCTTGCGAATCTGCTCATCGATGTCCGGGCGAATCGCGGGCGAAGAAGAACCAGCGGCAGTCGAAGCAGAAGTCAGCGCAACAGAAGGGGACGCAGAGGAAACCGGCGGCCCTGCAACCGCCGCGTGGCCGTGAACAGCCTGAGCAGCGCCGCCATTTTCACCATCTCCAGTTTCCGTTCGCAAGATCGCGTCCACTAGATCCTGCACCGTGTCGGCCTCGGCCACCACGCGATCCGGCAAACGCACGCCGCACGCATCGCCCAGGCGCAGCATCAATTCAACGCGCTCCAGGCTGCCCAGCCCCAGTTCGCGTTCTAGATGCGCCTTCGTGCCGCGCGCGACCAGCTCTTCGGTCCCGCGCGAGCTGCCCAGTTCCAGCAAAAGCTGGCGCACCGATGCCAAGGCTTGTGCTGCCACAGCCGGCTTGCGATCGAGTTTTGTTCCGGTGGCGCCCATGGATGGCAGAGGGCAGTTCGCAGCGCACATCTGCGCGCGACGTCGAGGCAACTGCTTCGGCGAGACTACCACCGGCCGCCCCCCCATTCAATCCCTGCCCTCGCGCCCTGTCCTACGCCATCGCTTGGTGAGCACTCGCTTGACGGTTTTCTTTGCGCGCTTTGCGTCTCGGCGGTAATTGTCTCTGCCTCTGTCAGATTTTTCTCCGCAGTTCCTCTGCGCACTCTCGCGTTAAATTTTTTGACTCTGCCTCCCCGCCCAAAGCGAAACTGCCGCGAACCACCTTTCGAGTACTTTCGTACTGAACCCAAATGGGCCGAGCGGCCTATCGACGTCCCCACTCCCCACCGGCATACTAAGTCGTGTTCGGGGCTCCCCAAAGTGCCTCGAATGTCTGCACCTCCATTACCCCAATGCCCAAGAGCGGCCGGCACCCCCACCGGCCGCTCCCCCTTTCCTCCCCGAGAAATTTGACTACAAGTCATTCACTTCAACCACTTTGATGGCTTCCATAAATGCTTCTTTCTTGACTTCCGCGTCGCGCAGTTCTATAGATTCCCGCATCGGGGCTGTGTGAGTTGCAGCGATTGGGGCGTTGTCGAGGTTTGTAGTTCATTACGGGGCGAAACCGTAGCCCTTT
>DATNLN010000026.1:0-6887 GCA_035602855.1 Candidatus Acidiferrales bacterium | reverse complement strand
GGTTGCTAGGGTTAGACCGGCCGGAAGGCTGCCTTCGCTAGGTCTTGACCGAGTGCGACTAAGTAGACGGTTCTCCCGCGCAAGCATTGTCGAATCAATGCACTGGATGGTGTTGCAACGACCGGTTGAGCTGGCAGCGTTAATCAGGCACATACTCGGATTTCCACGCAATTCGGAGTATGAATGGTCGCGTTTTGGTCGAAACTCGACCCTCTCCTGCAAGTTGCGGTTGCCGGTGCAGCTCCAAGCTAATTTGATATGCTCGCTTGCGCGTAGGTCGTAACAGTTCCCCCAGCGGAGGTTTTTATGTCGCGCACAGTCGCGGTTCTTACATGTCTCATCATGATGCTTTGCGTGACGAATGTTCCGGCGTTTCCGCAGGATACTGCAGCGGCGACAACCGCAGCGGGGCATTATCTGTTCGCCTGGACCGGCGACGCAGATAAAAAGAGCATGGACTTTCTCGCGGTGATCGATGCGGATCCTGCTTCGCCGACCTACGGCAAGTTGATCACGACGCTTGTTACCGACCAGCCGACGATGCGTGTCCATCACACGGAATACGTGATGCCTGCGAGCGGGATGCTGTTTGCGAACGATCACGACGCCGGCCGTACTTTCATTTTCGATGTGCGCGATGCGCTGCACCCCAAGGTTGCAACCTCGTTCACGGACATGGACGGCTACATGCACCCGCACTCGTACCTGCGTCTGCCAAACGGACACGTGCTCGCGACATTCCAGCACAAGCATCCCGGAAATAGTGAAGATCAGATGGGACAAAGCGGCGGACTGGTGGAGGTCGATGACCATGGCATAGTGATTCGCTCGGCGAGTTCGGCGGACTCGGCGTTTCCGGACGCGCTGCTGACTCCATACAGCCTGGTCGTGATCCCGGACATCGACCGCGTGGTGTCCACGAATTCTTCGATGCACAACGAATATATTTTCAGCGGCGTCACCTATCAGATTTGGCGCTTGTCTGATCTGAAGCTGCTGAAGACGCAAAATCTCGATGTGGGCGCGAACCACTACGGCCAGGTAAGCCCGGAAGAGCCGCGCCTGGGTGCCGACGGTGCGGTTTACGTGCAGACGCTGGGCTGCGGAATTGAACGCATCACGGACATCGCGACCGACGAGCCAAAATCGAAACTCGTCTGGACGTTTCCCGGATCGTTCTGCGGCGTGCCCACCATCGTCGGACACTTTCTGATTCAGAGTGTTCCGGCGATGCGCGGCTTGATCGTTTTGGACATTTCGAATGGCGCCAAGCCGGTGGAAGTTTCGCGGCTTCAGCTGAGCGACAAGTTTTTTTCGCACTGGACGAGCTGGGACGAAAAGACGCGCCGTCTGGCGGTAACCGGCTCGGAAAATCGGTTGTACCTGCTGAAACTCGATGAGGCAACGGGCGCACTGGCCATCGACACGGCCTTCCATGACGCGAACGGCAAGCCCGGATTCGACTTCGCGAATCGAGAGTGGCCGCAAGGCTGGAAGGGCTCCGGCGTACCCCACGGCGTGGTTTTTTCCCGCTAAGGTTTATAAGCGGGCCGAATCATTTTCTGCGCTTACGTGATTGGTTACAGCAAACACATCCGAGCGGATCGCGTACTTCGCGATTCGAGGTCGCGTGCTTAGGGAGACTTTAGCGAGCGCTAGTCATGCAATGCTGCGCGCCCTGGCAGAACGCGGCCGGGAAATACATCGGGAACGATCTTGCCCTCATTGACTACCACGGTTCCTGCGACCAACAGGTAGTGCACTCCTACACTCGGCTCCATCGGTTTCTCGAATGTGGCGTGATCGCTGATGGTCGCCGCGTCGAACACAACAATGTCGGCGTCGGCGCCCTCCTGTAGCCTGCCTTTCTGGCGTGCCACGGGCGTGGAACGCTCGAGCATCTCCGCCGGCATGACTCATCTTTCGCAGCGCATCCATCAGCGTGATTGTCCCTTTTTCCCGTACGTATTGGGCCAGCACGCGCGAATAGGTTCCGGCGTTGCGAGGATGGCCTCGGAAGCCATCGCTGGCGATCATCACCAATGGGTGAGGGATCACTTTGTCCAGCACCTCTTGAGTGTTCGCGAAGACCAGCACGGTCTGGGGGTTACTTGAATTGTGGAGTTCGTCGAAGCGCTCTTTAGTGAGGTGCTCGCCAGTGTTGGGAAGGACTAGGTCGCCATAGCTGATGCCCCCCTCCTTTTCCTGCCAGCCCGGATTGAAGAGCGCAGAGTTGATATAGGTCATACCCGCGATGTAGGGATAAGCTTCGGTAGTGACATCGAGGCCGCGGGAGCGCGCTCCTTCGACCATGGAGAGGCACTCCGGGGCATCGCGCAAGCAAGAGCTGTTGATGTGCACGATGTGCAGCGAAGCGCCGGTGATGGCACACGCTGCGATCACTTCACTCACGGATTCGATCGAGGACCCGGGATCGACGCGGCTCGAACTGCGCACATGCGTGTAAACCGGCACCCTGCGCTCGGCGGCCAGACGGAACATATCAATGACTTCCAGCCGGGTGGCTCCGGGGATGTACTGAATTCCCATGCCGAGGGCCAGTCCGCCCGCGTCCAGTTCCGACCGCAGGCGCTGTTCGATCCGCATGATTTGCTCTGGCGTCGCGGGCTGATCGGTCGCGGGGCCGCTCTTCGGCAGGATTTCTCCGGGCGGCAGCGGCGCTCCGAATACCAGAGCCCGTGCCGCAGCATGGCTGGCCGAGGTGCCGTAGTGAATGAGCGAGTGGCCCTCTTTCGTTTTCAGGAACTGAGCGACGTCGGGCGCGCCGATTTCCAGTTCGAGCGCCGTGGTTACGCCGTCGAGCGCTTTCACGCGCTGGCTCTCCATCTCCTGGCCGTGCTGGTGAAGGTCAATGAATCCGGGAGCGACCACCAGCCCGGCGGCATGGATAACCCGGCGTCCGCTCAGCGCTTCGGACGAGATGCGGACAATCTTTCCGTCACGGATGCCAACGTTGCGCACAGCATCCAGGCCGGTTTCGGGATCCATGACACGTCCGCCTTCGAGCACCAGATCGTACTGCTGTGCGGACACAATGGGGGTTGATAACACCAGAAAAAACAGAAAGAAAATCAGCTTGCGCATGGATGCTCCGTTTGACGGACGATCATACCAGGAGGAACTCCTTTTGCAGCCTGCCTCCGATTGCGGCGATTGCGGGCGGATTACGGCAACCCGGAAGTTATCGGCTCGCCCGTCGGGTTAGTACCGACAAACGCGCTTGTGTTTACCGATGCAATTTCACTTGCCTGATAAGTCGGGTGATCTCAATGGGTCGAGGCAACACTAAGCTAGAACCAGCCCGGCATTGAAGACAAAAGCTAAAATCGCTTGCTAGGGTGATGCCAGCCGGAACGCTGCCCTGGCTAGGTTTTGACCGAGCACAGCCAAACAGATGGTTCGCCCGGGCAAGCATTGTCGAATCAATGCACTGGATGGTGTTGCGTCGACCGGTTGAGCTGGCACGCGTAACCGGAAACAGGGAAATCCAGTTAAGTCGATTGGATGACTATAACGACGGTTCCAGCGTTCAAGCAGCTTTGGACAAGGCTCAACTCGCCAACCTCCCGGCACTAGCGCCATGAGAATTGGCAGGGGCTACTCGTCACAATCGATGACTTGCGACTAGGTTAAACAGTGCCGCTGGGACCATTGAGAATGCGGAAATCCAAACGGAGACGCACCCAAAATGAAGAATTCATCCGAGCTAGCTCTATTGATCTTGGTGATTGGTTTAGCGCTGCCTGCGAAAGCGCAAGATATTGCGCCCAGATTTGAAGCATATGCGGGTTACGACTACATGGGCGACAACGCAACCAACGACATCACGCACATGCCGCCTTCGCAATCGGTCAATGGCAATGGAGGAAGCGGCCAACTGGAATTCAACGCGACTCGCTGGCTCGGTGTCGTAGGAGATCTGGGTGGCTATGCGGTGGCCCGCAACGGATTTGCGACTGCGCACCAGATTTCATATCTGTTCGGACCTCGGGTGAATTTCCGGGGCGGGAGGGTCACGCCATTTGCCCAGGTTCTTCTGGGGGCCATGTGGGCATCGGATGCGATTGTGCTGGGGTCGAAGACCGCTTTCGGGATGACGGCTGGAGGGGGAGTTGATGTGACCGTGTCGCGCCATTTTGCAGTCCGTCCGGTTCAGGCCGAGTATTTTTTGACGAAGTTTCCCGACGGCGCCAATGACCGGCAGAACAATTTCCGGTATAGCGCCGGAATCGTATTCCGTTTCGGTGGGCAATAATCCGAGTTCACGACTTTTTAATTTTCCTGTGTGTTGAACACCATTTCCGGACCGTCACCGACAAACATCGGTAAGAGCGCATCACACGAGACATGCCTACAGTTTTCAGCTTTCAGCACCCTTGGATTAGCTAGATCAAGTCTTTAGAATGCAGAAGCATGGAGCCGACTCGTACTCCTGACCGTAACAGCGGTCGCCCACGACCAACAACCTCGATCATTGCCGTCGCGGTTTTTCAAATTGTGGGGAGCGTTCTTACTTTGGTCTTGTTCAAACGCGGTGTGCGAATTTTCTACTTCTCGGATCAGAGTAGTGTCCCTGCAAATGCACTGTTCGTGCTTTGCTCCTTGCTGGGCACTGCTCTTTTGGAAATCGTCACGGCAATCGGGCTGTTGCGTCTGAAAAACTGGGCGAGACAAATGAGCTTGTGCATTGCGACCGTCCCGCTCTGCGTCGTCGTCACCATTGCCGCGACGCTACGCAAGCCGCATCCGCCTTGGGACTTCACGGCACTTTTAGTGGAGCTTGCGCTCTGGGTGCTGATTCCTGTGAGCATATGGTGGTGGATTGTATTCACGCGCAAGCGCATCCGCGCACAATTTCATTGAAAATCGGAGTTGCAATGGAAACGAAACGCGACGACCCTCGCCCTCCAACTGCTGCTGCGCCCGGCTGCGGAAACATTTCGGCGAGAAAGGCACCTCTCGAAGGTTGTTTTCTACGAAGCTTTTGAGGACTGAAGACAGCTAGCATCCGAGAGTTTTCTTTCTTGGAGGACGCCATGTTGCGCTACGCGAAGTTCCTTGCTGGTGGATTGATCGCTTTAGTGTTGGCCGGAGCGGCGAATGTGCAGGACGCCCATCCGCATGTAGCTGATGCGGATCGGGAATATGCGGCGGTGTTTTCCCGTGGGGAGAATCCGTGTGCGAATGAATCGACCGCCCTAAGTTATGAACAGTGCATCGGGAAGGAACTGGAGTTCACCGAGAAGCATTTGAATGCATTTTTAGCGGCAGTTCGCAGAATTGTGTCGGATGAGGGTGCTGCACAAGCAGCTGGCAAAGTGAAGGAATTGGATCTGCTGAATGGGGCTGACCGCGCGTGGGGAGAGTATAAAAAAAACCTTTGTGAACTGCAGTCCGCGGGGTTCGACGGTGGATCCGGAGCAAGTTCGATCGCGACGGAGTGCCAGTATCGGGCCGATCGACAGTACGTGCAGCAGGTGGCGGACGCAATCTCTCTAAAGATTCTGGCGAAGTGATGGAGGTCAACTCGTCGTGCCATATAAACCGTTGATGAATCCGTTTATCACCACTAAATTATTGGGTCTCGACCTTCGATAAATCCGGTTCTGGGGAGTTCCGGCGTGCTAACTCCTGATTTAGTCGTAACCGGAAAGAAGGAATTTCACTTCTGCGGTAAGGGCGTTTACCAGGACCTAGCTAGGCCATTACTTCCGGCTTGCCGACAATCCAGGAATAACTCACGAGAGGCGCGTTTGCCATTACCAACCTAGCGCTAACTTTCAGTGAGGAAGTTTCTACATCTTGGTAGCATCGAAGAGAAACAAGCCGTGCTCCACGTATGCCATGTCCGCAAAATCAGGCCCTGGAGGAAACGTGGGCTTCTCGCCGCTGGGACTGACGCCGCTGATCGGCGTTTTCGATATGCCAAGGGCACTTGCCTTCTACCGAGACGTGCTGGGGTTCACTGTGGTCGCGGCCTCTCCTGAGGTCGAGACGGCGGAGGGCCGGTTTTCTCATTGGATGTGGCTGAGGTTTGGGGGAGCCGAGATCATGCTGAACACTCAATATGACTCGAATGAGCGCCCGATGCAGCCTCCAGAGAAGAGGTCCAAGGATGCTGTGTTTTACATCGGTTGCGCCGATGTAGATCTTGCATATCAGGAACTCACGGACCGAGGTTTGAAGGCTGAGCGTCCGAAAGTGGCACCATACGGGCTTAAGCTCTTCAGCATAGAAGACCCTGATGGCTACACGATAGTTTTCCAGGAAGTGCGTTAGCAGACCCGCTTGAATCGGTGTTAAGTGCCCCAGGCAGACCATCAATCCTGTGAACTCGACTCATAGGAAGTGATCGCGATTGCTCCCAGTTGACGGGCAAACCCGAAGTAATCGAACATGCCTGATAAGTCGCGTATCCGGAAACTAGGAAAATCCACTTTACCGGTTAGAGCTGCCGGCTCAGACGGTCGATGCAACACTTTGTTGAATTCGCGGGAGTTCTAAATGAAATGGTCCTACATAACCGGGGCAGCGGATCCGTCTGGCCACCTGCCCACGGGACGACAAACACGTCGATTGGTTGAGCGCCTTTGAATTGTAGATTCAGCATCACCGCTGATTTCGGCAGATCGGCACCCCACGTCTTTCCTTGCGGGCCCGTGAGTTACTTCTGCCCCGTGCTCACTGCTGACGGAAAGCGGGATTGCGCGCCGAAATAACACTCAATGGATTGCAACTTTCCGTTCTTGATTCGGAGATACTCCACGTTCCGGAACGATTTACCGTCCTTGGTGTAGCAAAGATACTTCACAAAAGCATCCTCCGGGCCAGTAGCGACTCGCTCCAGGTCAAAATGCCCAATGAAA
>DATNLN010000247.1:0-33078 GCA_035602855.1 Candidatus Acidiferrales bacterium | reverse complement strand
GCAGCCCCTGATCGTTGAGCAGGGCAAGGAAGGATCCATCGACGATGGAGCTGGCCTTTTGTCCGCCGCGGCCTCGGGCACCATGGCAGGACGAACAAAATTCCGCATAAGCGAGAGAACCACGCGAGGCATCGCCCGGCTCGGACGAAGAATAGGGCGGCGGATTCGCGCTGCGCAAAACATCCGGCTGGCCCCAGCGCTCGCGAATCCCGCTGACGATCACGTCAATCTGTTTCTCCGTGAGCATGCCACCAGCGCTTTGCGCAAACGCCGGCATGGAAGTTCCGGAAATTCCATCTGTGGTCGCATGCCGCACGACCGTATCGTCGGCAACCGCCAGGTATACAGGATCGGCAAGAGGGATTGCAGCTCCGCCCTTCCCATGATCGCCGTGGCATCCCGCGCAGTTCTGGCCGTACAGGACGTTGAAATCCGTGATTTCGCCGGGCACCACCGGCTCGTCCCCCGCCGCCGGGCGCCCCGGTGCACCGGCGCATCCGCAGAAAAGCGCGCAAAGTCCCGCGGCCGCGAAAACCATTGTGCAGAACTTCATTGCGGCTCGTCCTTCTCGGGGCGTTCTTTCATCATGCCCGGCGCTTCAAAACCAGCGCGCACGAAAAACGGCACGAGCTGCTGCGTGGGCACCTGCTCCTGACGCACGACCACAAGTCCAGCAACAATACCGAAAGCAAATTGCGAGGCGACGAACCACGGCCAGCTAATGAGTTGGTTCAGCAGTGGATTCAGAAGTTCCAGAACGCTATGCAGCAATCCCGTCCAGAGAATCGGCGCCACGACGCCGCCTAGCAGAATGGGGCGATGGGGAATCATAGGCAACATCGCTCCGTAGAGCAGTCCTACGAGCAGCGATGTGAGCAGATGAATGCCCACCGCCAATAAGAAGCTGTCCAGATGGAATGCCTTCAGCGAGGCGAGGCTGAAGTGCACCGATTGCGTGTAGGCGGTTGCTGCCAGCAGATTGATCGGATACCAGATGCTTCCTTGCTTGAGAAGACCGTAGAGGCACGCCAGTACCGCCATGGCCACGCTGCCGGCCAGACCGCCTTTCACACCCGCCGAGACCGGATATGTTTCCAGCGGCAGCAGAGCGCGAGGCAGATCGGGCGCGACGGCAAGTCGTTCGACTTCCCGGCGGTATGTGACGACCCGCGCAATTTCCACTTTTACTTTAATCGTCTCTTCCTGTTCTTGCGGGAAGATATCGTGGAACCAGCCGATGCTTGCGGCGACGAACAGAATACCTCCGAGTATGCTTACTGAGGTGCTGGTAACCAATCCCGCCAAGAGCAGAGTGATGCTAAAAGCCAGGACGATAGGCCAAGAGGTCGGCGCCGGCAGATGGATGGTGCTTTGCGCGGCTTCCGGTATCTGCGATCGTGATTCAGCAGGGCTCATGCGATCCCAACTTTCCTTAGCGGCCGATTACGTAAACCACAGTGAAGACAATCACCCAAACCACATCCACAAAATGCCAATACAGCGAGAAAACCTCTGCGCGCTCGCTGTGCTCCGGTTTCACTTTGCGTAAAAACGTGAGAATCATGGTCAGAGCAATGGCCAGCAGACCCACCGTGACGTGAAACGCGTGCAACCCGACGAGCGAGTAGTACGTGGTGCCGAAAAGATTCGTGCTGACTGTCAGACCTTTGTCGTAAATCAAGTGATGCCACTCTCGGCCCGTGCTGACTAGAAAAATCGCGCCCAAAGTCAGGGTCAAGAGCCACCACAATCCAAACACTCCCACTTTGGCCTGGCGCAGAGCTCGCACGGCAAGATGAATCGTCAGGCTGCTCGAGAGCAGGCAGATCGTGCTGAAAATCGGAAGCTCCAGGACGTCCTTCGGCGTGGGACCCGAAACACTTTTGCCGAGGTAAAAAATGTAGGCGACCACGAAAATCGCGAAGATCGCGGATTCCGCGGCAATCAGCGAGAACATTCCCACGCGCCCGCGCGACGGTAGAACCCATTCGGACTCCACCGTACTTCGTGTGAATGTCGTGCTACTCAATGAAGTTCTCCTGTTTATTCATATTTCCAATCCGGATCTTCGGGGTGCTTGAGATCCCATAGCGGGCGCCGACTGCGCACCAGCGGTGTCGCGGCAAAGTTGTAATCGGGAGGCGGCGAACTGGTGGACCACTCGAGCGTCCACGCATCCCAGGGATCGTTCCCGGCTAGCTCGCCCCTCCGAAGCGACCAGAGAAAATTGACGACGAGCACAAGCACACCTGCAGCTTGAAGGAATGCGCCGATGGTGACGACGAAGTTCCAGAGTTCCCATCCGCGGCCCGGTTCGTAGGTGTAAATCCGGCGCGGCATTCCCAAGATGCCGGGAATGTGCATGAAATCAAAAGTCAGATGAAACCCGATTATGAATAGCCAGAAGTGCCATCGCGCAAGCGTCTCGTTGTACATTCGTCCGCTTATCTTTGGAAACCAGTAGTAGAACGCTCCGAAGAGTGCAAAAACGATTCCCCCAACGATGACGTAATGAAAATGCGCAACCACAAAATAGGAACCGCTGAGCTGCCAGTTGAACGGCGCCGTCCCCAACATGAT
Source organism: Candidatus Acidiferrales bacterium (assembly GCA_035602855.1). Taxonomy (GTDB): domain Bacteria; phylum Acidobacteriota; class Terriglobia; order Acidiferrales; family UBA7541; genus Palsa-295. Next base: position 30,498 of record DATNLN010000247.1, on the reverse strand, counting down.
TCCCGTCAAGCCCGCGATCAGGAATTGGAACAGGAAGCCAATACAGAAGAGCATTGGAATCTGGAACTGAATTTTCCCGCCCCACATTGTGCCGAGCCAATTGAATATCTTGATCCCCGTTGGAACAGCGATGGCCACGGTCGTGAAAACGAAGAAACTGTTCCCGTAAGAGCTCATCCCCACCGTAAACATGTGGTGAGCCCAGACGCTAAAGCTGATAAATCCGATGGTAATTGTCGCCGCCACCATGATGGGATAACCGAAGATCGGTTTGCGAGAGAACACCGGGACAATTTCGGATACGAAAGCGAAGGCCGGAACTGCCAGGATGTAAACTTCCGGGTGGCCGAAAATCCAGAAGAAGTGCATCCAAAGAACTGCCGAACCCCCTGCTTGAGTATCAAAAAAGTGTCCGCCCAGATAGCGATCGATGCAGAGCATGATCTGTGCCGCGGTGAGAGGCGATATGCAAAAGATAACCATCCCGCCCACCACGAAATTTAGCCATGCCAGCAAGGGCATTTTTCCCAGAGTCATGCCGGGGCAGCGCATGCATAAAATGGTAGCTATGAAATTGACCGCCGTGCCGATGCTGCCGATGCCGGAGACGATCAGCGCCAGCGTCCAGAAATCGGTGCTGTGCCCGGGCGAGAATGCGCGCGCCGTAAGTGGCGCATAGGCCCACCATCCAACGTCGGGAGCAGTCCCCGCGCCGTAAAGCCCATTGCCGCCGATGAAGCTGAAGTAAAGAAGCAGCCCTCCAAAAGCAGTCATCCAGAAACTGAAGGCGTTCAGCCGTGGAAAGGCCATGTCCCTGGCGCCAATCATCAGCGGAATCAGATAGGTGCCGAATCCAAAAAGGATGGGCATGACCACGAAAAAAATCATCGTGGTGCCATGCATCGTCATCATGCGATTGAAAATCTGGGGTGAAACGAAATGATTGTGAGGAACAATCAGCTGAATGCGCATGATGATGGCTTCGATACCGGCAACGACGAGAAAGAAAAGCGCATAGAGGATGTACAAAATCCCCAGCTTCTTGTGATCCACGGTCACAACCCAGTCGTGCAGCCTCTCGCCGATCGGTCGCGAGCCTTCGCCAACTGCATTGAGCGCGATTGTTTCCGACGACATTTCTATTTCCTCATCCTCATCGCAGCGTCTCCAGATACGCGGTTAGCGCGTCTAGATCGTGATTACTCAACTGCATGGCCGGCATCAGCGAACTGGGCTTGATCGCGTCGGGATTCTGAATCCAGGTGCGCAGATTTTCAGGGTTGTTCGCTGCGGCGCCTGCGGCGAGGGTATCGCGGCTCATCAGATGCGTGAGATCCGGGCCGAAATGTCCATCCGCCACGGTCCCGGAAATGGTGTGGCAGTTCACGCACGCAGTAGACTCAAAAATGCGGCGCCCTTCGGCGACCGCGTCGCTATCAGCATTGGCTGCCGGTGTCTTTTGCGCCTCAACCCACTGGGCAAACTGTTCGGGCGAATCCACGTAAACCCGCAGCAGCATTTTGGCATGCTGGACGCCGCAATATTGCGCGCATTGCCCGAGATAAACTCCGGTCTGCTCAGGATCGATCCAGGTGTGATTCACGCGGTTGGGAATCAGGTCCGTCTTTCCAGCAAGACGCGGCACCCAGAAGCTATGATCGGTGTCGGCGGAAAGTAGAGTGAGGAACGTGGGCGTCGGACTCGACGAGTTGCTGACCGGAACATGCAGCTCGTTGGCGGTGACAACGCCCAGAGCCGGATAGCGAAATTCCCACCAAAATTGATGGCCGATGGCGATGACCTCGATCGCTCCTGCAGGTTTTGGAGCATCCTGGATGGAATGGATCACGCGCGCGGTGGCGAGAAAAAGGACCAGCACGATGAGGACGGGAATCACGGTCCAGGCAAGTTCCACCTGATTACTGCCATAAACCTGCGGAGGCTCGCGGCCATCGTCGCCATCCCGCTGGCGGAACTTTCTAACCGAGTACGCGAGCAAGCTGAACACAACCGCAAAAATCACGCCGGTGATCGCCAGGACCAGCAGCGACAAATGGAAGATCGAGTTTGCAGGCGTCGACTGCGGCCGAAAGATGCTAGGAATCTGCGATGGATCGGACGGAGCGCCGAAACACAGTGTCGACGCGAGTAAGGCGCCCGCAAGCAGCACGGCGATACCCGCCATCCTTCCAAGAAAGTTTCGCGTTTGTGTGCTGCATTTCATTGACATCGATTCTCGAGGGCGCGGTCGCTTGCCGCATCGTCGGCGTCGTCGAGTGCGGTTCACTGCGCCTGCCCTTGATGAAATTGGCGGTTCGCTGGCCCGGCCCCGCCAACTTCAGGGGCATTTCAGTTTCCAAAATGCGCCAGAGTGAGCGCCGCGGTAAGATCGTTGCAAAAGCATGTCTTATGACATGCCCAGAAACTTCGCGCGAAGGAGTCGATGTCAGCATGTTAGCAACTGCGCAGACACCAACACCGCCCGCAAACTGCAAGCACGTCGCAAAAGAAAGCAGCAGTTCGGCTTCGTCCGGTGGAGGAGCGAATCGGAACGATTCATGCGTGAGCCTGAAGACGACGGTCCTGCTCGGTACAGTGGGGATCTGTAGCGGCGACTCCAGAGTCCCGATGCGGGATGCGAAAGGGACCAAAGGGAATATAATGCCGGTCATGGCCGCCCCGAGACCAGAGTTCGAGCCGTTGAATATTCAGCTTCTCGTCGATTCAATCCCTGCGCTGATTCACACTGCCCGGCCCGACGGCTACCTCGATTACTTCAATAAACCTTGGCTGGAATACCTGGGCGTCACTTTGGACAAAGTGGCCGGCTGGAATTGGACCGCTTTCATTCACCCGGAAGACGTTGATGGAATCGTCGCCCAGTGGCGAGCCTGTCTTGCGACCGGAGAAATCTTCGAATACGAAACGCGCGTCCGCAGAGCCAATGGAGAATACCGCTGGATGTACCACCACAAAGCGCCGCTCCGTAATGAGCGCGGCAACATCGTCAAGTGGTATGGGTCGAGCCTCGATATTGACGAGCGCAAATCGGCGGAACAACAGCTCCGCCGCAACGCCACGGAGTTGCAAAGAAGCCAATTTTATCTCGCCGAAGGGCAGCGTCTAGGGCACATCGGAAGTTGGGCCTTCAACCCTGACGGATTCGACTATTGGTCCCCCGAATTATTTCGCATGCATGGACTCGATCCGGCCAGCAAACCGCCTAGTGTTCAGGAATACTTGGATTTTCTGCACCCACACGATCGCCAGTCCATGGCAGACCTGATTACAGGACTCTCGGCGGACGCTTCGCCGTTCGATGCGATTAAGCGAATCGTTCGTCCCAACGGTGAGGTCCGCTACATTCGCTGCGTCGGAGCTCCTGTTCTCGAAAACAAACGCCTAAAAAAGTACGTCGGCAGCGCCATAGACGTTACCGAACACGAGCTCCTGACGCAGGAACTCCGCCGGCGCGAAGCCTATCTGGCAGAAGCGCAAAGACTCAGCCACACAGGCAGCTTCGGATGGAAACCCGACAGCGGCCAGATTGTCTGGTCGGACGAAACCTATAGGATTTTCGAGTACGACCGCGCCGAGAAACCAAGCCTAAACATGGTGTTCCAGCGCATACATCCGCACGATAGAGAGCTTGCACGACAGGTCATCGAACGCGTATCCAGGAGCACAGACTTCGAACACAAATATCGTCTGGTTATGCCAGGCGAGACAATCAAGCACATCCACGTGCGAGCGCACGCTCTTCCCGATTCGTCAGGCAACATCGAAGTCGTCGGGGCGGTAACCGATATCACCGGGCACGTGATGGCCGAAGAAGCCCTGCAGAGTAGTGAAGCAGACCTGCTTGAGGCTCAGAGATTCAGCCACACGGGCAGTTGGCGAAATGACGTGTTAACGGGGATCGTCACGGTCTCGCCGGAAGTGCACCGGATATTCGATATTAGGCCCGGGGAGGACGCATCAACCGCTGGATTCTTTTTCGGCAGGATTCATCCGGAGGATCGGCCGATTGAAGCGCAAAAATACGAACGGGCGAATTTGACGAAGACCGAGTTCGAATCGGACTACCGTATCGTTCTCCCGGACGGATCGATCAAGCACGTCCACAACGTCGGTCATCCAGTCTTGAACGAGTCGGGCGACATTAGGGAATTTGTCGGTACCGTGATCGATATTACGGAACGTAAGCGCGCGGAAGAAGCCATCCGGCGAAGCGAAGCTTATCTTGCCGAGGCCCAAAGACTCAGTCACACAGGCAGTTGGGCCTGGAACGTGCATACTGGCGCTCTGTTCTGGTCGCAAGAGATTTTTCGCATCTATGGCTATGACCCTCAAGAAACCGGTCCCACTTGGCAGCAGTTTCTGGAGCGGGTTCATCCGGAAGATCGAGCACAGATCGAGGAGAGAGCAAAAATAGAAACTGGCGGGAGGGAGTGGGTAGACTCGCAGGGGGATTTTCGAATCGTTCTTCCTGACGGAACGACAAAGTACCTCCATTCCGTTGCTCATCCTGCTAAGGACGGTTCAGGTGAAATTGAGGAAATCATCGGCACCGTCATGGACGTTACCGAGCACGAACTCCTCACTCAGGAACTGCGGCGCCGCGAAGCCTACCTGGCCGGAGCCCAAAGACTCAGTCACACGGGCAGCTTCGGATGGAAACCTGAGACGGGCGACATGGTCTGGTCAGATGAAACCCACCGTATCTTCGAGTACGACCGCTCCGTCAAGCCAACGATAGATTCACTGGTGCAGCGCGTCCGTCCCGAAGACCGCGCCGTCGTCAAAGAGGTCATTAATCTCGCCTTTACGGGAGCAACAGAATTCGAGCATTCCTATCGCTTGGCAATGCCCAATGGGCGAGTCAAGCACGTTCACGTCTTAGCTAGCGTTTTACAGGATGCATCTGGCAATCGCGAGTTTGTCGGAGCGGTGACCGACATCACCGAGCGCAAGACGGCCGAGGAAAAGATCCGGGAACAAGAAGCCGAGTTCCGTCAGATCGTCGACCTCGCACCTCAACTCGTTGCAGTATACGGACCCAATCTCGAACGTCTTTACTCCAACCGCATGGCGCTCGATTATCAGGGCATTAGCCTTGATGAGTGGCGGCAGATGAGCAGGGGTAGCCTAACTCACCCTGATGATTCGGACCGGCTCGACGCCAGCTGGGATCGTGCTTTGGCAAGTGGCACTGCTTGCGATGCGGAGTTGCGGCTGCGCAAGCATGATGGAACTTATCGTTGGTTTCTGGCTCGTTTCACCCCGATGCGCGATGACCAGGGGCAGATTAGGCGTTGGTATGTTGCATGCACCGATATTGAAGACCGCAAGCAAGCGGAAGACAGGCTGCGCCAGGAAAATGTCGCTCTGCGTGAAGAAATCGACAAAGCCTCGATGTTCGAAGAAATTGTTGGAACCTCCAGGCCTCTGACGGCCGTTCTATCCCGGATTGCCAAAGTCGCTCCGACCGACTCTACCGTGCTGATTACCGGAGAAACCGGCACAGGCAAAGAACTCATCGCACGCGCCATCCATCGGCGTTCCCACCGTTCTTCCCGCGCTTTCGTCAGCGTCAACTGTGCGGCCATCCCTCGGGATTTGATCGCCTCGGAATTATTCGGTCACGAGAAAGGCGCTTTCACCGGTGCGCTGCAGCGCCGCATCGGCAAATTCGAACTTGCCGAGGGCGGAACAATTTTCCTGGATGAAGTCGGTGAGCTTCCCACGGAAACTCAGATCGCCCTCTTGCGCGTGTTGCAAGAGCGCGAATTCGATCGCGTCGGTGGCAACCGCCCCATTCGAGCCGACGTGCGCGTGATCGCTGCTACCAATCGTGACCTGGAAGCCTCGATCGCAGCAGGTTCTTTTCGCGGAGACCTCTTTTACCGCATCAACGTGTTCCCCATCGAGATTCCACCTCTCCGCCAGCGCAAGGACGACATCCCGATGCTCGTGGAATATTTCATCGATCGCTACGCCAGGAAAACCGGAAAAAGAATAAAGACTATCGACAAAAATACTCTCGAACTGCTCCGCTCCTACTCCTGGCCTGGAAATATTCGCGAACTGCAGAACATCATCGAACGCTCCGTCATCGTCTGCGAAACGGAGACCTTCTCCGTCGATCAGAGTTGGCTCTCCCTCCAATCTTCGCAGCCGCAGCCGCAGCCGCAGCCGGGACGCGTGTCCCTCGCCCTGAAATCCACTGCAGAGGACAAACAAGCGATCGAGGCTGCCTTGGCCCGAACCCAAGGCAGGGTCTCCGGGCCCTCCGGAGCTGCAGCCGTACTCGGCGTTCCCGCCTCCACACTCGAGTCGAAAATCCGCGCCCTCAAGATCAATAAGTTTCGTTTCAAATCTGCCTAGCTAAATCACGCTAGCCTGCCTGTGAAAATTCCGCCTTTTGTTCGCGAAAAAATCGCGAATTCGCGAAACCCCGCTGCGCTCGATACAGCAACTATTTATTTATCAGCAGCTTAACCTTGGTGTCCCAATTGCTATCACCCACTTATAGAGGTGCAGCGTCGGCAAGTATGCTGAGAATCCAGCGATCGGCAAACGGCAAAGTGGTCTTTACCCTCAGCGGCCGTATCGAGTCCGAGGACGTCGCTGAGCTGCAACGATTGCTCGATTTGGAAGGCGAGCGCGACCACCTCACCTTGGACTTGAAAGACGTAACGCTTCTGGATCGTGACGCCGTAAAGTTTCTGGCCCGTCGCGAAGCCGATGGAGTTCAACTCGATAATTGCCCGGCCTATATTCGTGAATGGATTGAACGAGAAACAGAACGTAAGAACCGGCGCAAGCGATCGACCGCTGCGAATCGTTCCGCGCGCCGCAAGACTGATTAGATTTCTGGAGGGCTTGCATGAGCGTAAGCACTTTTCCCGTCATCGACCTGTACGAGAACGACCCCGGCCTGGCGACTCATACATCGCGCACCGTCAACCTGGACCTCTGGGACGACTCGCCCTGCAACCACGCGCAATTTGGAGGGATCGTAGGCCAGAGCTCCGCCCTGCGACGCGTGCTGCAAATGGTTCAAACTGTCGCCACGGGCGACTCAACCGTTCTGCTGCTGGGAGAAACCGGTACGGGCAAGGAACTAATCGCGCGCGCCATTCACAATTGCAGCCGCCGCAAGGATCGCGCGTTCGTAAAACTCAATTGCGCCGCTATCCCCAGCGGGCTGCTCGAAAGCGAACTTTTTGGTCACGAGCGTGGCGCCTTCACCGGAGCTATCACTCAAAAAATTGGCAGGGTCGAAATTGCGGACCAAGGTTCGCTTTTCTTGGACGAAATTGGCGACATCGCACTTGAACTGCAGCCGAAACTGCTTCGCGTCTTGCAAGAGCGGGAATTCGAGCGCTTGGGAAGCACGCGCACCAAGAAAATTGACGTTCGAGTCGTAGCCGCAACTCATCGTGACCTGGAAGACATGATCCTCAATGGACAGTTTCGCAGCGACCTCTACTACCGCCTGAATGTTTTCCCTATTTCGATTCCTCCCCTGCGTGAGCGCCCCGAGGACATTCCGCTCCTGGTCCGCCATTTTGTCCGCGAAGCCGCGCGCAGATTGCACAAGACGATTGACACCATCCCTTCCGACACCATGACAGCACTGGCTGAATATCAGTGGCCGGGCAACATTCGCGAACTAGAAAATGTAGTCGAGCGCGCCGTGATTCTGTGCCGCGGTTCTGTCTTGCGTGTGCCTTACCGAGATCTTCAGTCCCGCATCGCGCCCGGGCACGCTAGCGAAAAACCGGAAACCATGGCCGACGTCGAACGCGAACACATCCGCACGATCCTCAGAGAGACCCGCTGGGTGCTCTCCGGAGCAAGGGGTGCCGCAAGGCGCTTGGGGCTGAACCGCTCCACGCTTTACTTTCGCATGAAGAAGCTCGGCATTGTGCGTCCCGGGTCATGATGCGGAGGCTCCTGCGCGTGTTAGTCGGCTAACAACCGCCAGCCTGCCACCGTCACCGAAGCCTTGCGGCGGATTCGCACAGCCTGCGAACGCCGGATCGCACTTTTCTTTCAATCACTTGTGAGGTTTCAACCCTCTGTGCAAAGGGGCACGCGGATTGCATTCTGCAGGCAGAGAGGCCGTCACGAAAATGTTGGGCGCTAAGAAGACCAAAATCTTCAAGTTCACGGTCACGGAATATCCCAGGGAAGAAAAATGGGTGCTGCAAGGTCCTTTAAAGTGGCCGTGGGTAAACCAGCTGAGAGGCGACTGGAGAATGGCGCGGCAAACACATCAAGGACGATCGTGCATTGTCGACCTCAACCAAGTGACATTCGTAGACAAGATCGGCGAGCGAATGCTTCGCATCATGGCCAATCAAGGCGCCCGATTCGTGGCTACCGGAATAGACATGCAACGCGTGCTGCGACGGGTAGCCGTATAGGTCATCTCTAGGGGGTTTTTATGAGTGCGCTTCAAACTTATTTATCCAATCATCGCGCTAAGCCGGGACCGCAGCCCCTCCGCGTAAACGTGCGCAAGCGAAAAACGCGCAGGAACGCTGCGCGCATCTCAATTTCGCCGCACCTCGAAAAGGCAGTCGAGCCCCAGCCAGTTTCTGAGGAATGGTCCCTCATTCAGCAAGCGATCGCAGGAGATTCTTCCGCGCAGCGGCTCATTTTTTCCTGCTACACCGCAAAGCTCCAAAGGTCCGCCTACGCTATCTTGCGCAACAAAGAGGATGCAGAGGATGCGGTACAAGACGGCCTTTGTAGGGCCTATGCGAACCTGCGATCGTTTCAGGGGAGGTCCTCACTTTCGACCTGGCTCACTCGCATTGTCATCAACTCGGCTCTGATGCTTCGGCGCAGAAAAGGTAGTCGGCCCGAAGCTTCGTTGGACGATATTTTGACGAATCAACCGGAACGATTGGCGCACCGCATGGTCGACAAGAGTCCCAACCCCGAGGAAACCTACAAAAGCACAGAATTCTTTGGACTCCTCCAGGCACAAGTTCGGCAACTTTCACCCGGATTGCGCGCGTCAATTCAGCTGTGTGGCTTCGACGGTCTGTCGCAGGCAGAATCAATGGCAGCGCTCGGAGTTCAAAAGAGCACATTCAAGTCCAGAATCTCGCGCGCACGACAGAAGCTCGCAAATGGTTTACGGCAATGTATCGAGGCGCCGCGCCGCGCGCCTGGTTTCGGCGAACGATTCGCTTCTGAACTTTGAGAACACTCGACTCCAACAATCCATCCATCACCAACAAATCGGGGAATCCGCCTTTCGCTCGGAGATAACTCGAACCGAATGAAAACGTTGGATTCGCCTACAGTTCGTGCACAGTCTCTTTTTTCGCTCCAGTCAAACGCATTGGGTCAACCGCTACGGGAGTGCCTCAATCACGAATTGCTGCGGCTAAGCTAAACCGCGGAACCCGAGCAAATTGCACTCAGATCCAAAGCACCACTTCATCAAGCGGGCGAAGGATATAGCTGCGGCGGCGGCGCTGTTGCCGGCGGAGCAGGTCGCCTGTTTTCTTCGCCGTTGTGCTCAACTTTCTGCATCGCTCTCTCCAATTCCTTCTGATGGTCTGTAAGCAACGCGTGAATCTTGCGGTGCGTTTCGTCGCTAACTGCGTGGATCTGAGGAGCAAGGTCTTCCCGCGAAGCTGTCGGATTCTTGTCGAGCAGGGCCTGAATCTTGTCCTGGTGTTCCTGGAGCAGAGGCCGCACTTGCTTTTGCTGTTTCGGGTCAGCTCCAGATCTTTGGTAAGGTGAGCAAGTTCCTGGTCGATTGATTGCGGCGTGTGGATGTGCTGAAGCTCCTGCCGCGCTGGTGGCTGCTGCTCGCCGTTGTCCTGAGCCGGGACAGAACGGGCCATGCCGAGCGGGTCGGGCGGATTGATCGAAATTCTGGGGCCCCGTCTAACTGGGACGTTTCCGCGGACAACAGCCACGATGCGCCAGAACCCTTTCTCCTAGCGCCGCTTCAGCCCGATTGCCTGGTGCCACTGCTGGGTCGTGATAGCAGGCCGGTGAGGCTACTCGTCCTGGGCCCTCGCCTCTCGGAGGACCTCGGTGGCAAGTCAAGCGGGCGTGGCGCTGGAAAACATTCACCTGGGCGAAAAGATTGCCGAACGCATCGAGGCCGAGCGGCACATGGCCCAGGAAATGGAATATGCAAAACGGGTCCAGGCGCGGTTGTTCCCCCACAGGCTCCCAGCCATGAAGACCCTTGAGTATGCCGGGTGCTGCATCCAAGCGCGCCAAGTGGGTGGCGATTATTTCGATTTCCTCGAATTACGCCCCGGTCGGCTGGCGCTCGTGCTGGCAGACATTGCGGGCAAGGGAATATCCGGCGCTCTCTTGATGGCCAATTTGCAGGCTAATCTCCGCAGCCAATATGGCGTAGCCTTGGAGGATCTCTCGCGACTGCTTAAGTCCGTGAATCAATTGTTCTACCAGAACAGCAGTGACGGCAATTACGCTACGCTATTCTTTGCCGATTACGACGATTCCAGCGGACGCCTGCGCTATGTGAATTGTGGACACTTGCCGCCTCTGCTGTTGCGCGCGGACGGAAAGCTAGAACGATTATCTTCTACGGCAACTGTGCTGGGATTATTCGAAGAATGGGAATCCTCGGTTGCGGAGGCTCAGCTTGCCGCCGGCGACACCCTGGTCCTTTATACCGACGGCGTCACAGAAGCCGAGAAAGTCCAAGACGTGCAGTTTGGCGAGTCCCGCCTGATCGAGACGATGCTTGCGCATCGCCACCTACCCGTAGGGGCCCTTCTTAAGACGATCGTCGAGGCTGTACAAAAGTTCAACGCAGGCCCGCAGGCAGATGACATCACTCTGGTGGTTGCAAAGCGTATAGCCGCTCGCGTTCTGATGGCGGCACCAGTCTGCACAGCTGCTGTGCAATAACCCATTCGTGCACAGTCGGGGGTAAAAGCTATGCTGCGGATTAGGAGGAATGTTGGGAGGTGCTTTGATCTTCTGCTGCAATAACTAGGCTAGACATGGTGATCGGCAGTTCCCTTGGGACTCAAGGTTTCTCGGACCTTATTAGAAAATTCTTGGGGGGTAAAGGGTTTTTGAATGAAGGCCTCGGAATCACCAAGTTGGGTACGTCTAACAATTTCATTGTTTGAATAACCCGACATGTAGAGGACTCGGGTATCGGGTCTTAGTTGGCGCAATTGTGTGGCTAACTCAGGGCCGGGCATACCGGGCATGATCACGTCGGTTATCAAGAGTTTGATCTGTCGGGTTTCTTCGCTGGCCAGAGCCAGTGCTCGCTGCGAGTTCTCAGCAGATAGAACCACATAACCCTGAGGTTTTAGAATATCCTCGATGAGCGATCGTACCGTTATTTCGTCTTCCACTACTAAAATGATTGGCGAGGCGACCGGAAGCGTCTCCGATTCCGTCGACTTAAACAGCGACGGCTGTTCTTCTACACGAGGCAAGTAAACCTCAAAGGTAGTTCCTCGACCTGATTGACTGTGCACCGTAATGCAGCCGCCGAGCTGTTGGACAATGCCGTACACCGTGGACAGTCCAAGCCCTGTCCCGACACCGACATCCTTCGTCGTATAGAAAGGTTCAAAGATGTGGGATAGAGTTGCCGGGTCCATGCCGGCACCCGTATCTTGAATCGTCAGCAGAACATAATTTCCGACAACTAAACCAGGCAAGCGCGATGTAAGTGCGTAGTCCACGTGAACGTCACTCGTTTTGAGCAGCAGTGTCCCGCCCCCGGGCATAGCATCCCGAGAATTTGCGGCCAAGTTTAGGATCACCTGGTCTATCTGCCCAGGATTTGCGCGCACGCGACCCAGCGCGGGATTCAGTTCGCAGATAAGTTCAATATCTTCTCCAATAATCCTTTGCAGAAGTCCCTCCGCTGCTTTGACGACAATATTCATGTCTAACACATCGGTGGGCAGCACTTGCCGCCGACTAAGCGAGAGTATTTGCGCGGTCAATTCCCGCGCTCGAAGGGCAACGCCCGTGATCTGGTGAGCCATTCTGAGCAATGGCTGATTGTGCTGCAGTTTTTCTTCTAGCATGGTGCTGTAACCCAGCACGCCAACGAGCAGATTGTTGAAATCGTGGGCAATTCCGCCGGCAAATCGTCCGAGCGCCTCCATCGTGAGCGTATGGCGAAGTTGTTCCTCGAGGCGCTTGCGTTCGCTTATGTCGCGGAAAGCCATCCGGAGTTCCAATACCCCGCTGTGGTACACCGTACTGGAATGAACTTCCACCGGGATGACCGAACCGTCTTTGCGCAACAGGGGCCATTCAGCAATCGAATGGGTGTGAGCTGAAAGGGCTTCGCCAACATCGCTATCGATTGCTTCGACTCGAGCGGAGATGATGTCGTACAACGTAAAGCGAGTGATTTCGGAGCGGCTGTAGCCGATCATCTGCAGGAACAGACGACTGGCATCAACTACCTTCTTGGTCGTCGGGTCGACGAAACAATATCCGTCCAATCCCTGTTCTGGAATTGCAGAATCGCGCGCTTCGTAACGGGGTCCGGTTCTCTCGGCCCGTTCCTGGATTGCAACGCCGTGCTCTCGAGCGGTTACAAGGTCTCGAACAAGAACGATGGCATATATCGGGAGACCACTCGGATTGCGAATTACTCTGGCACACAAATTGGACCACAACGCGATTCCGTCCTTTCGCACAATCCTTGTGTTGAGCTTGTAACCAGAACGCGCTCCGCTAACGACTTGGCATGCCAAGTTCGCACTCGTGTCGAAGTCTTCCGAGAAGGTGATATCGGCAAGATCTTTTCCGAGCAGTTCTAATCCTACGTATCCCAACATCTCTCGCAGCGTGCGGTTCGTACGGATAAATCCGCAAACCGGATCCACGAGCAGCCCACCAAAGGGCGAATCCTCTAGTGCGATATGGAATATTTTCTCGCCTTCGCATACTCCGGATTCGTTGAGACTTTGAACTCGGGTGCCCCGAACAAAACAGAAATGCCCAGAAAACACTTTTTGCCGGTCGTAGTCTTTAATCAACAGCACGCGCATTGATAAGCCGACGCGGGAAGCAGTTAAACCGTGGCTCGTGAATTCTCCGAAGTCCGACGCTTGCATCTCCCGATAGGCGCGCATGGCTTCGGCGATATCTTCCGGGTGGAGGATCGATTTCCAGTCCGAACCGATCAAATCAGTGGATCGATGGCCGAAGGACCTAACATAGGTGTCGTCCGCGCTCAGATAACGCCCTTGCCTGTCTACGCGCGCCGTGCCTTGAAGCATGTGACATGCATGTTGCCCATGCGTCGTGACATCTTGTAACGGATTCATAGGAGTCCAAAAACCACTTGCAAACATACCGTCAACAGAATTGCTCCTTGAATGAAGAGCTGAGTAGCGCCTGGAATCTGTTGGGCGATCAAATCGAATGTTCAGTGGTGCGGCGAAATCAAACAGTTTACGTTCTGTGCGCGCCACAGTGAAGGAAACGCAGCAGCGGGTCCCAAGCGGATTCTATATACCAAGATATGTTATAGCTTCGCAAGGCCAAATTGGACGGCTGGAGCAACAATTGTGTTGCGAAGTGCTTTATAATCATTTCGCACTTCATGTCGGGGCGTAGCGCAGCCTGGTAGCGCGCCTGCCTTGGGCGCAGGAGGTCCGCGGTTCAAATCCGCGCGCCCCGACCAAACACATCTCGCGTCTTTTCTTTTGGTTAATGAAGGTTCCTTTCACTCAAAAGTCATCTTGTGGAATTCTGGCAGACGGGAGTTCTCATTTGCCAAGTCGTTTAGTTTCCGAGAGTTCGCGACATGACCAACTTGCAAAAACACGAGGACGCAGGAGTGCTATTAAGAAACTATTGAACGGACGCAAGTTAATCGCCCGCGATCTGGCAAGTATGGGGGAAATTCGGGGGATCCTGCGCTTTCCCTTCTCATTGATCTTCGGAAATGCAAATCAGTAAATCCCGCGCTAGGCTCAACTCGGGATTCGCCGTGACTCTCAATTGCTTCCTCATTCGTTGGTTGAACCTGGGAGTACGAGATCTTGGCGGCGGTTTGCTAATTCACCTTGGCCTGCTCGCACAGACCGATTTTCGTTTCTTTTGTTTGCGTTAGATACTTCCTGGTTGCAGTGAAACACCGTCATTGTAGGCATTCGTCGATCAAGAGTTTCACTGTCAATCCGCGAGAGCACGACGACGGCGCGTTACGCGAAGCGGTTTTTGCCTGGCCCAAGAACGAGAAGCCGGACGCCCTCGGCGCGGAAACGCTTGGACATAAAGCGGAGCGAGCTCGACCTTCTCTCGATCCAGAGCTGGGTAACCCTCGAGGATCTCTTCTGGTCTCGCTCCGTGGGTTAACATGTCAGCAATGAGTTCGACCGGGATGCGCGTCCCACGGTACACGGGCGTACCGCGCATGGTGTCAGGGTCGGAAACAATCATGCCCTCGGCACGCTCAAGTTTCCTTAGGTCCAAGTCGAGATCCAGCCGCACCGACTTCACTTGAATTACTACGGCTGAGCCCTCTGTAAGAACCACAGCGTCAACTTCGGGAGACGATTCAATTTTCTTGGCGATTGCTCGGCGAGAGGCAAGTGGCAAGAGCCGCACACCCTCCGCTTCGAGACGGAGATACAATACTTGCCCGCGACTAAGCATCCGTTGGATGGAGCGGCCAGTGCGGAGCCGCCGCGGCCGAATGAGCCGACGTTCGATGAGTTTATGAACGGCAGGAAGCGGCAGATTCGTAACAGCCGAAGCCTGTGCCGGAGTATATTCTGTGGTGTTCATTCACTTATTCTACCCCAAACGGGACAGAATTAACAGAACAGCGTGGATGGTTGCAGAGTTTGTGGAAGTTATTGAAAGAGAAGAAAATTTGGGTGCGGGGGCCTGCAACCATCCGAATGCCTTTTAGCTTGGAACGGATCCGTCTCGCCGCATAGCCAGCGTGCAAAGTCATAGGTTGGCGATTACTTTGCCGACCAACAGCCCTTAGACGTAAGTCCATAGATAGCAGCTGACCTATTCTTGTCGGGAAAGGTGAGAGTCGCCTCCGGCATTTTGTGCTAGCATCCGCGGCACATCTGAAAGGAAAATCCAAATGAGTGTCCCCCAAAGGTTTCTCTCATTTGTGCTGGCATGCGCTTCGAGCGCAATAGTGGCTCGCGCCCAATCTCAGACAACGCCCAGCCCAGAAGTGAAGAAGCTGGCAGTAATGGTTGGCAAGTTTACGATCGAAGATGAATTGAAAGCAGGGTTTATGGGGCCGAACTCGCCAGCGATGAAATTCAGTGGCATTGACGATTGCAGATGGACGGCAGATGGCTTCGCCGTGATCTGCGAGACAGTACTCTATAGACCCGGGAGTAAATACTCGGACACCTCCTTCGTCTACTACGATCCAACTTCCAAGACATAGCGATACCACGCAGTTGACAGTTCAGGAGGATCAGAAGACAAGACTGGAACGGTGAGCGGCGACGTATGGACTTGGCTTGGGGACAGCGTCTTTGGCGGGAAGGTGTATCACACCCGGTACACCATGAAGGTTGTTTCACCGGATTCCTACGAATACTCCGATGAGTCGGGCGAGAGCGAGAATTCCATGAAGGTGTTCGTGAGCGGGAAGGAGACACGCGTCGCGGCCACCAAGCCCGAGAAACCGCAACCAGTGCAGGCTGGCGCAACCCCATTGCCGCTGGAGAAAAATGAAGGCGAGACGCGTCTCTGGCGGCCCGAGTCGGGAGAGGTTGACCCCGGGGGATTCATTCTCAAGGTCACTCCCAAAGCCAATGGCTCCGAGCATCTTGTGCTCGTTGGCGGAGAAGACATGCCCCCCGGCGCAGCCATACCAACCCATAAACATCTTGAGCAGGACGAGATCGTGCTTATCGAGAAAGGCACCATCCACGCTCATGTTGGAGATCAGGAGCGCGATCTGCATGCGGGAGGAATGGTGTTCATTCCGCAGCATACGTGGGTCGGCCTGAAGAACACCGGCACCGAACTCGCCAGCATAGTCGCCATATTCTCGGCCCCGGGATTCGAGGATCATCTGCGCTGCGAATCAGTTCCGGCGGGAGAAAAGCCGACTACAATCTCCCTCGCCGAAGAGAATGAATGCGACCGACTAGGCCACGCCGTCTATCGCGAACGTGCAGAAAAGGACCCCGACAAATGAAAAGAGGTGTCCGAGTGGTGCGCCTGAATCTGTCTGCTCCAGCACAAATTTGTCGACTGTGACTGCTGAAATCTTGCCCGGAAGCGTGATGTAGACGGAGGCCGAACTCCGCTGATTGGCGTCTAACTCAGCGGCCCGCTGCCCGCCGCCTCAATTCGTCTACACCATCATCATCATCCGCGCTGGGAGAAACCTCCTAGTGACCGACACCTCGGCCCCCCACCCACCGTTAGAACCTTGATGCCGCATCGTACGCCTGGCCAGCGGCTTCGTTGAACACGATTGCCGTGAGCGACATCGGTCAGATCAGCCGGCCCACCCGATCGGTCAGCGACCAATCGTGTCCTGTGATCGCACCGGATAGGCGGTGCGGGCCGCAGGTTGATTGCTGGGATTTGGTCTATGCCGGTACTTGTACGGGCGACGTCAAGTGTGAGGTAATGTGACGATGAACCGACGCGATTTTCTTTCTGCCGCTGTCGCTGCAGCCGGATTTGCACTCTCGAGGTCGGGCTTTGAGAGGAAGAGCGGATCTTCCCTTTTAAGCTGCAAAGAACGCGTCGAGCGGGCTTTGCTTGGGCAGGACGTCGACCGTCCTCCGTATACGTTTTACCACCACTATGCGAGGCCGACAGCACAACTCGAAGCACAGGACCACCTCGATTTTCATCGTACGTACAAGACGGACATCGTGAAGGTGATGAACGACTTCGACTATCCGAAGTCAAAAACCGGCAGGTGGTACGACCTAAAGCCGTTGGATTCACCCTATCCGAATCAATTGGAAACCCTCCGACGGGTTCGCGACGGGCTCGATGGTGACGCGTACTTTATTGATACGATCTACGGTCCCTACATGACGGCCATGATCCTATATCAGTCACAGCCGCAGGTTGCGAATCAGCCGAAGTCGGACGACTTCCAAGATGAACAGATCAAGAGCCTTCGTGACTTTCAGCGACAGAATCCGGACGCATGGCACAACGCGCTCGATGCGATCACGCAATCAACAATCAATCACATCCGAAACAGCAAGGAGGTTGGGGCGTCTGGCGCGCTCGTGAGCATTTTCAACGCAGAGAGCAAGTTCGGCTCTGTCGGGGACTATCAGAAATACACTCGTCCCTATGACAAGCGGGTTTTCGATGCGCTCGCTGACACAAAGTTGACTGTGCTCCATTTACATTATTTGGAAAGGCCGTACCTCGACCAGTTCAAGGACTTCAATGCGCCCGTTCTTCAATACTCGGTGAAGACCAGTGGCATTCCCATCTCGGAGGTTCGTCAGAAGTACTCGCAGCCCATACTTGGTGGAGTTGACGAGATCGACTATCGCAAACTCACGACGGAAGAAATTCGTTCTCAATGGAAGGACGCGAGATCGCAGGCCGGAGCAAAGTACGTCGCTGCACCAGGCTGCTCCGTCCCGAATGATTCTACCTCGGATGAGCTGGCGCGCTTTCCCAAGTCCCTTGGGATCTAGGCTCCGACTGATTCGCGGGGGCAGACCAAAGGAATCCAGCTGGGCCGGTGAAAAGGCGCGCCCCGATCGGGCCGCTTCATTTTTTCCATTGTTGCCCTGTCTCAGATTCTTGCAGGCCATGCGAGACGAATAGCAATCGAAAGATCGGTGTGCGCACTGTGTTTGTAAGGACCGAATCAAACCCATTTTTGTTAATTTGCGGCCAGCTGCTGTGGCTGCAACCCCTGCAAGCTTAGCGCGCTATGCTTTGTTCAACCGGCGATCAAGCTACAACGGTTCGCTAGACCGTTGGACAAAAAGACCGCGCTTTGATTTAGGAATTCCACAATTGTGCTCAAGCAGGTGAACATTGCAAAAGACAATCGTAAGAACAGTCGGAAGTCTTTTCTTGATGATCCTCTTCACGGGCACTTCCCTATACGCACGGGAACCGCAGCCGCGGAGATGGACAGAACAGGAAGCTAACCAGTGGTACGAGAAGCAAGCGTGGCTCGTAGGCACTAACTACATACATGCCTATGCCATCGACCAGCTGGAAATGTGGCAGGCCGATACGTTTGACCCAAAGCGCATTGACCTGGAGTTCAGCTGGGCCGAATCCATCGGCTTCAACACCATGCGCGTGTTTCTGCACGACCTTCTTTGGCAACAAGACCCCCAGGGGTTTAAGCAGCGCATCGATACGTTCCTGCAAATTGCAGACAGGCATCACATCAAACCCCTTTTCGTTCTGTTCGATTCCTGTTGGGATCCCGATCCGCGGCTTGGAAAGCAGCGTGAACCACGCCCAGGGGTTCACAATTCGGGATGGGTACAAAGTCCCGGTGCCGAAGCGTCGCAGGATTCTTCGCAATATCCTCGCCTGGAAGCCTATGTAAAGGGGGTGGTCGGAGCTTTTGCAAAAGATCAACGCGTTTTAGGTTGGGACGTCTGGAACGAGCCGGATAACACAAACCGGGGAAGCTACGGCGACTTGGAGCCATCGAATAAAATCGCATTGATTCTCGTCCTTCTCCCGAAAGTGTTCAACTGGGTGCGTGAAGCGCGTCCCACTCAGCCTCTGACGAGTGGCGTTTGGAAGGGCGGCTGGTCCTCGCCGGAGAAATTGGACGCGATGGAGAAGATACAAATTGAAATGTCGGACGTAATTTCGTTCCACAGCTACGATAAGCCCGAGGAGTTCGGACGGCGCATCGTCTGGCTGCGGCCTTATGGTCGCCCCATTATTTGCACCGAATATATGGCTCGCGGAAATGGCAGCACCTTTCAGGGTTCGCTGCCGATCGCCAAGAAATACGATGTTGCTGCCTTCAACTGGGGCTTTGTTGCCGGGAAGACGCAAACGTATCTTCCTTGGGACTCTTGGCAGCGTCCTTACATCGACCGCCGACCCGCCATCTGGTTCCACGACATTTTTCGCACCGATGGCACTCCTTATCAGCAGGATGAAATAGACTTCCTTCGCGCGATTATCGTAGTGCGCCGTGAAAATGTGGTTCATGTCCCCTGTCATTCATCGATTCTCGGTAGGGCGTATTCCGAACATTTGATCTGATTTCGTGCGTATCCGCTAGACAGGAGGTCGGAGGTCGCAACCCATTTGGTTTCCCAGAGTTCGCGGCATGACGAATTTGTAAAAACATGGGAAGGCAGGAGCGCTCTTCAGAAATTATCGAATGGAGGCGCGTTGAGCGCACACCCAGTGGCCAGTATGGGGAAAATTCAGGGGACCCTGTGCATTTATCGTTCACTGATCTGGTCGAAGGCCGGTCGATGCTCATGTTAGGAAACGCGGTCCGCTCGGCTGTTCTCTGGATTGTTTTTTGTCCACCCAACAAGGCGGGGCGCGGGATCACTTCAACCTTTCGATTAACAGCCCTTCGAAAGGCTCGATAACACTCGGCCGGAGCGGATGTTTTTCGAGGCGCGAAGAACATGCTCGCCGGGCATCAACAGAAGATTCAGGCCGAGCGGGACCCGAAGTTGGAGACGGCAAGGGAACAGGGTGCGAACCGACGCCACTGGGCCGCGTGACGCGGTTAACTTGCGGTTTGCCGACGACCCGGGAGCAATCCGCTAGAAATGAGCCTTTGAATCTGAGGTCGCGGCACCTACCCCGTATGAAATAAGGTCGTTTCTGGATTGATTGAAGCACGGGAATCTGAATACGGTCGCATTGTTCGTTATCAATAGGAGATTGTCATTTCCGATCAGCGATTGTTGTTTCCGCAATTGGAGACGAAAGCTAAAGTGCCGGTCCCACAAGGCTTTGGATACATGCCAGAGCTGATCGACAAGGCAGAAGAGGATGAATTAGCGATCGCCCTCGGTACTTTAGCTTTGAAGCCTTTTGAGTTTCATGGCCATCTCGGAAATCGACGCGTAGTTTCCTTCGGCCTCCGTTATGATTACGCTCGACGGGGAGTCGAGTTAAGCGATCCCCCACCGCGATTTCTGGATGACCTCCGGCCAAAGATCGCTAGGTTCGCTGGTCGTGAAGCTGGGGAGTTCGTGCAGATTGGAGTGAATGAATACAGACCCGGGGCAGGAATTGGATGGCACCGGGACAAACCGGAATTCGGTGATGTGGTGAGTGTGTCGCTACTTTACCCTGCTAAAATGCGTTTCAGAATCTCAAAAAACAACCGATGGATCAGGACATCGCACATCCTAGAGCCACGGTCCGTATACATATTGACTGGGGAGGCCCGCGAAGTTTGGGAGCACAGTATTCCACCGCTAACCTCGCTGCGCTACTCGCTAACTTTCCGTACGCTCTCTCCTCGGGCTCCGAGTTACTTGCGCAGCGATTGAGGAATCGGCGGACTGAAATATGTCTGGTCGGAATCGCCGTCAGGGGGCTAGCCGCGACGGGTCTGATAACGCCCTCCTTCGAATCTTTTTGTTGGCCAATCGCTTTAATCCCTCATCCTGTGTCCATCAAAAACCGATTGCGCTGCAGATGGCTAGTTCGCATTAGAGTTTTCGCGAACATTGTTCGCCCAGCTGAGAAGTTCGTCCCGCGTCATAAAATTCAAAATCCGTTCCCTTTTGATGCCTGCGAGCATTGCGGAAGCTGCTCCCAGTTGTATGAAGGGTAGTTGAGAAGGTCCATGAGAGTCCGTACCCAGAGAAATACGGCATCCCGCCTTCTTAGCAAGAGCGACTAAGTCGGGACTCAAATCCTGCCGATCGGGATAAGCATCGATTTCGAGCGCCTTGTCCAGTTCCGCCGCGGTTCCGAAAATTCGGGGCCAATCGGCGCTCAAGCCCAGCCGATAGTTGTAAATTCGTCCGCGCGGATGTCCCAGGATCTGAATCGCGGGATTACGCAGGGCGGCAAGATAACGCTCCGTCTGGTCTTCCGTTTTGCGCAGTGACGAATGAAAACACCCGAGGACGATGTCCAGTTCTGCAAGGACAGTTTCCTCCATATCGCCTTGACCAGAGGGATTGAGATTCAGCTCAATTGAGCGCAACACTCGAAGTTGTTGGCCCCAGTCCTTCAGCGATTCATTTATTTCGCTGATTTCCTCTGCCTGTCGCTGGAGCTGTTCTTCGTTGATGCCACCAGCGATTTTGAGACCCTTTGAATGATCCGTGATGGAGATGTATTCGTAGTTGCGCTGCAGCGCGGCTTCCGCCATATCCCGAATTGAACCTGAACCATCGCTCCACAGGCTATGCATCTGCAAGTCGCCCCTGATCCCGCGTAACCAAGCTGGCTTACTTGCTAAGGCGGCCTGAGCCTCCGTTATCGCCATGAATCCAGACCGAATCCGAGGAACTTGCGGAAGAGGCGGGGGATCGTCTATCCAGTTCTGAATACGCTTTTCAAGAAACGGCCCGACCCCTGAAAACTCGGTGAGGGAGCGATGTTGGCGCACAAGTTCATAGGCCTCTTCCGGCCACAAATAGGCGCGCCGCGAGGCCCTGCGATAAGGTTTCTGTAGTGGCTGCCGTGCGGTTTCGGATTCAGTAGCTAGGAGGTTGGCGATATCCGCGTTCTTCAATAGTTGGGATCGACTGGTCAATGGTATCGGCCTCTTCCATGTCAGCCTCTATTCGGTTTCTAATAACGGATCCTCTAAATATGCTCAAACGCTAGCTTTTTTATTTTAGGGGGTCTATCCAGCGATGAAGGTAGTTTGTGCCTGAGCCCATGGTATTTACGGCTGGCTCCTGGCCAAATATGAAAAATAACTACCAATATAGTTGTATAGCAATCGCTTGCCATCCTCGGTAACCTAATATGCCGAATCGTGAGAAGTTCAATGCAGTCGAATGGTGTGGAATTGCGATGACGCTGCCGATCAAGACCAGCTATCGACCGATGGAAGCCGAACCTGCTGCGGAACTGCCAAAAGGTCCGCAATGGCAATATGAGCCCAAGTGGGACGGATTCCGGTGCCTGGCATTCCGGGACGGCGGAAGGATCCAGTTACAGTCAAAATCGCAAAAACCACTGTCTCGCTATTTTCCTGAACTCGTTGAATCTCTGGCGGCCTTAAAGGCCCAATCGTTTGTGCTTGACGGAGAAATTGTGATTCCGGTGGACGGACATCTGTCCTTTGATAAGTTGCTGATGCGAATTCACCCAGCCGCGAGCCGGATTCAGAAATTGAGTCGAGAAACGCCGTGCGTATTTATCATTTTCGACTTGTTAGTCGATGATAAGAGCAAGAGCCTGGTAGGCCTTCCTCTTGGCAAGAGACGTGAAAAACTAGATGCATTTATCGGGAGCTTCGGAAACGGAAAGGGATCGTTAGAGATTTCTCCTGTGACGGATGACGTTAAGGAAGCACGGAAGTGGTTCCGCATGGGCACAGGTCTTGACGGGATTGTCGCCAAACGCAGGGATTTGCCCTACCAATCGGGCCGGCGTACCGGTATGCAAAAAATCAAGAAACAGCGCACAGCCGACTGCGTTGTGGGCGGTTTCCGCTATTTGGAGAAGAAACCCCTGATAGGGTCGCTGCTACTCGGGCTTTTTAATGATAATGGACTGCTGGATCACGTCGGATTTACCTCCTCGATTCACAACGACGAACGATCTGCATTAACGAAAAAGGTCGAGGCTTTGATCAAGCCTCCCGGCTTCACAGGTAAAGTGCCTGGGGGCCCGAGCCGCTGGAGTACCAAGCACTCCTCGGAATGGGAACCCCTTGAAACAAGACTCGTGGTTGAGGTCCAGTTTGACCACTTCACGGGCGGACGTTTTCGCCATGGCACGAAGTTTCTACGCTGGCGCGCCGACAAGGCTCCCAAGGCTTGCACCATGGAGCAAGTACGGCGCGAGAGTCGCTCTGCGCTCGGGTTGCTGTAGGTTATGAAATTGCAAGTCCTCAGCTGGGGGCGAGTTCTCGCATGTCAAAAGCACGATTAACTGAAGGCCCGGAACAGAAAAAGACTCCTTCCTTCTTGTTCGACTTAGATGGAACCCTGCTGGATAGCGCGTATGAACACGTGATGGCCTGGCGAGAAGCTCTAATCAAAGAGGACATTTACGTACCGAATGCCAGGATTCACCGCTGTGTCGGGATGAGCGGCAAATTGATGCTGCGTACGATTTTCAAAGAATTGGGGAGTAGGGTCAGCCAACACCAACTAGAGCGTCTCGAAGCAATACATAAGACGAGATTCGAGCGCCGACTGAAATCAATTCGAGTTCTCCCTGGTGCTCGTGAACTACTCAAATATCTAACCCAAGCGGGCGTTCGATGGGCAATTGCAACCGGAGGAGATCAACGAACTGTCACCAAAATGATTAAACCCCTTCATGTCCCTTCAGGCACTCCAATCGTTACTGGCGATCACGTCGCGCAAGCAAAGCCGGACCCAGATGTATTTCTTACAGCTGCTGGTCGCCTCGGTGTGGCGCTGGGAGATTGCGTTGTCGTTGGCGATAGTGTTTGGGATCTGCTAGCGGCGGGTAGATCAAAAGCTCTGGGAGTTGGCCTGCTTTCCGGCGGATACGGCGAAGCGGAACTGATTCAAGCAGGTGCCTACCGGGTTTATGAGAATCCTGCAGACTTGCTAGAGCACATAGCTGAAATGGGCATCGAACCTCAGTAGATATTTTATTGCACCACGGTGCCGTGAATGCACCGGAGAACGTTTCAACAATTCAGAGTTAGAAACTCTTATGGCCCTTGAAGAATACAAACGGAAACGTGATTTCAAAAAAACACCGGAGCCACCGCCGGAAAAAACAGCGTCGCGCAAGGATTTTTCCTACTTCATTCAAAAGCACGATGCGACACGCCTGCACTTCGATCTTCGCCTGGAGCTAGACGGCGTTTTGCTAAGTTGGGCCGTCACCAAAGGCCCTAGCCTCAATCCTTCCGATAAGCGCCTGGCCGTGCGTACCGAAGATCATCCCCTGTCGTATGGGACGTTCGAGGGCACCATCCCGAAGGGCCAGTACGGCGGCGGTACCGTCATGCTCTGGGATCGAGGAAGCTGGGAACCAAAAAGCGATGCGCATGCTGGTTTAAAAAAAGGACATCTAGCTTTTACGCTCCGCGGCGAGCGCCTCAAGGGCGGCTGGGACCTTATCCGCATGCGAGGTGATGAAAAAAGGGAGAACTGGCTGCTCATCAAGGAAAAGGATCATGAAGCCCTCAGCAAGGGCGCAGCCGGTAAATTCCTGGAACAAGAAGCGACAAGTATTTCTACGCTCCGTTCGATGGACGAAATCGCTGTCGACGCCCCGCCAGAACCAGAGACCAAAGCGCGCGGCAAGGCAATTAACAAGTTGTTGGCAGATTATCCGGACGTCGAACTCGCCACACTGGTTGACGCTCCGCCCGATGGCGAGCAATGGTTGCACGAAATAAAGTTTGACGGCTACCGGCTCCTGGCATTCCTAGCGGACGGCGAAGTGCGTCTTCGCACGCGCAATAGTAATGACTGGACGCACAAATTCCCCGCCCTCCGTGCATCGGTTGCAAAGCTAAAAGCTAAATCGGCTGTTTTGGACCTGGAAGCCGTGGTCCTGGACGGCGCTGGCAAAAGCAGTTTCCAGGCCATGCAGCAAGCGCTGGGCGAGGGCGGCAATCGCCAATCCATTCGAGGCTACGTTTTCGATCTCCTTTATCTCGACGGGAGAGACATCGCTCACCAGCCGCTCACAGCCCGCAAGAAAGCGCTCGCAGTTCTTCTGAAAAAGTCTGCTGGCGCCAATTATCTACACTACAGCGACCACGTGGCCGGCCACGGGGCCGACATGATCGCTAAATCCTGCTCCATGGGGCTCGAAGGCATCGTGTCCAAGTTGGCGAATTCCCCATACCAGCCCGGACGCCAGGAAAGCTGGCTCAAAGCAAAGTGCCTCAAACGCCAGGAATTTGTGATTATCGGCTATACCGCCGCCCGAAAGGGCGGTCGCGCCATCGGGGCCTTGCACCTTGGCTACAACGGTAAAGGCGGGATGAAATACGCCGGCAAGGTGGGAACTGGTTTCAGCATGAAGGACGCGCAGGGCCTATACGACCGCCTCGGCCGACTCGCCGCGGATGCCCCAGCCATTGAAAACCTCCCGCGCAGCATCCGCAAAACCGCGCACTGGGTAAAGGCCGCACTGCTCTGCGAGGTTGCCTTCACGGAATGGACCGCCGATGGTCACATCCGCCATCCTTCGTTTCAGGGGCTGCGCGAAGATAAGGAACCCGGCGACGTCACCATGGAAATGCGTAAATCCGTAGCTAAGCTCGAGACAAAGACGGCGTCAAGCAACCTCGCCCGGAAAAGTGTCGCGCACAAAATAGCATCATCGAGCAACGACGCGCCCAAAGCCGCATCGCCAAACGGCAAGATCGAAGTTTTGGGAGTCACAATTTCGCATCCAGATCGCCTGATCTTCAAAGATCCGCCGGTCAGCAAAGGCGAGCTCGCCGAATTCTACGCCGCTGCCTCGCAATGGATGTTGAAGGATATCGCAGACCATCCCGTCAGCTTGCTGCGCTGTCCTAAGGGCACGTCGGGCGACTGTTTTTATCAACGCAACCGCGGCACCGGTCTGGGACCGGACGTCAAACCGTTCCGCTGGCGGCACAAAGGGAAGTCGTACGAATATCTTTATATCGAAAACGACAAAGGCCTGATCGAGTTCGTCCAGATGGGCGCAATCGAACTGCATCCCTGGGGCGCGTCCGTCAACCACATCGATTACCCGGACCGCCTGATTTTCGATCTCGATCCCGACGAGCAAGTTCCCTTCGAGGCTGTGAAACTAGCCGCGCGTGATTTGCGTCGTCGCCTGAGGGCCAAAGGCCTCGAAAGCTTCTTAAAGTGCACCGGTGGCAAAGGACTGCACGTTAAAGTTCCGCTCGCGGAAAAAGATAACTGGGAAAAAGTAAAGTCCTTCGGAGCCGCAGTCGCTCAGGAGATGGTTCAGGATGTGCCGGAAGCTTACGTGTCAACGATGAGCAAGGCAAAGCGTAAGGGGAAAATCTTCGTCGATTACTTCCGAAATGATTACACAGCCACGGCAATTGCCGATTTCGCGGTCCGCGCTCGTCCTGGTGCGCCGGTTGCCATTCCGTTTGAATGGCAAGAGCTTGGCAAATTGAGGTCCGCCAATCAATTTACGATAAGAGAGGTCCTGAAACGTCTTAAGAAATTCCGACCCGAGCCCGGCCGATACGACAAACGTCAGAAATTGCCTGCCTGATTTCGAGTCGTGGAGCATGCGCATGGACGAGGGTCTCATTGGAAATACAGGGCATTCTGACGCATAAAGGATGTCGCATTCTTTATCGCATAACCTTGTCGGTCGTTGTTGAAGTAAGCCCAAACACGAACTGCGCCACTTTTTCGGATACGGCCCGTCCAGACAGCCAATTCTTTTGCAGAATAATCGTGCCGGTACCATTGGCTCACGCCGTGGAAACGAATGTAAAGATCATCGGCTGTCTTAATCAACTGATCCGGAAGCTTCGGACTGCTAACAGAGCAAAAAATGGTACCGGTTTTGCGAAAAGCTCCAAAGACAGTCTGATTCCACCAGCTGGCATGGCGGAACTCTATGACGTTGCGCCGATTATGATCAAGTTGGAGCAAAATGGCCTTTAGTCTCGCTGGCGTGTAATGGAAGCTTGGCGGCAGCTGGAACAAGAAGCAACCCATCATCGGACCAAGCAGGTCGGCAATAAAACAAAAGTCAGCGATCAGTCGTTTTGTTCCCTGGAAGCGTTTGATGTGCGTGATTAATTCGCATACTTTGACGGTGTAGATGAAGTTCTTCCGTGTCGCTTGTTGCCGCCAAGATTGGACGGTAGCCACGGTTGGCCAAGAATAGAAAGGAGCATTCAATTCGACAGTTCTAAAATGGTCCGCATAATAAGCGAACCACTGTTTAGTTGGAATGTCCTTGGGGTAAAAGGCAACCCCCCAATGCCAATAAAACCAACCTGAACAGCCGACATTCAGTCGAGGCGTATGCGCTGCGTCAGACGTAAGCAAACCTGGAAGTAGTCCTTGTCGGTCTGCTGTTAGCCGGGCTTCGCGCATTTTTTCTGCACGAATGATGTTAGCTTCTCGCTGTCTGGCCCGGCGTATTTCTCGGCGAGCTTGGCGTTCAGCACGTGTGAGGGTCGGTTTATCAGTCATATCGGCCCTCTTTAGTCATACGGAACTAGGGACGGGACGGCGAATGGCGGATTACTCAAAATAGCGATAACTGTCGCTGGGACGAGCGCGCCGCATGGGGCTCATCGCAGACACTTCTGCCGTCAAGTTCCTTCGAAATCGAGTTTTCATGGCGGATGATCTCATCAAATCGAGCAGAAGCATTCGACCGTTTCTCGATGGCACGAGCAAATTGATCGAGCCTTCTGAATCCGTCGAGTTTTGCTGTGTCGCCCAATTTTGCGGAGCCCAGAGCCTTGCGCATCACAGAGAGAGATTCGTCATACGTCTTTAGCGGCACGGGGAAAGGATGTCGATCCTTGCCTCCTAACGCGAACGAAAATCGCGCGGGATCGAAAAAACGGGTTGGAACTCCGTGGACAACTTCGGCAATGAGGGCGAGCGACTGAAGGGTGCGAGGCCCCAGTTTTTCGATAAGAAGCAATGAAGCGAAGTCTCGGAGGTCACGCTCGTAAGCTAGAGCGAGGACCGCCCCGAGCCGCTTCAAATCAACGTTGGGTTCGCGTACATCGTGGTGTACTGGCATGACCAACTTCCGTATTTCATGCAGTATTTTCTCAGGCTTCTCATGAACGATTTCAAGCATTGCGTTCTGCGCCGGTTTAGCCTGCCCGTCGACCAAATTCATGAGCGTGCCCTGGTGCTCGCCCACGATTCCGGTGTGCGGATCGGACGTGAAGTCACGGACGGTTCTTGAATGCCAATGGTAGCGACGGGCCAAGCCGGAAGCACTGTTCATCCCCTGCTGCACGACGACCCATTCACCTTCGGTATTTACGATGAATGCGTGCAGATAAAGCTGAAAACCGTCCGCAATTGCATTATTGTCGATCTTGGCAGTGAGTCGGCTGGCCTGGACCAACGCTTCGCCGTCCACTGCAACGCCTTCGGTGTAACTTCGAAGTTCGTCGGGTGTCTTCCTGGAATCTCGGCCCCGGCCGCCGCAAACGTAGATTCCCAATTCACGCGCGCGCGGATTAAGTCCCCGCTTTAAAGCGCCGACAACCGAGGTTGTGATTCCGGAAGAATGCCAATCCATTCCCATGACAGCCCCCAAGGCCTGAAACCAGAAAGGATCGCTTAGTCTGGAGAAAAATCCAGAGGTTCCGTAATGATGCAAAACATTTTCCGTAATCGCTGCGCCAAGCTTGGTCATACGTTCAGCAAGCCACGAAGGCACACGTCCGCCGTGAAGAGGCAAGTCCGCGAATCCAGAGCGCTCCATCAGGATTCCTATTTTAGCATCAACGCGTTTCCGCTCAGGGTCGGCGGACATATTAAGGCTCGGATAGCATTGTTCAGTCATCTACATGCTAACCGGTATAGTTGCCCCAGCCATTGCCAGGTAGGATTCAGCCCGATGGAGTCGACTTTCGAGCGCGACATGAGAATCAATACCTCTACAGCCGTAGACCGAGCCTGGATCCATAAAATCGGCCGGGATTAGCACGGTTTCGGGCCGGGCGTGGATTAGCAGCGACTGATTACGCGGCCGGAATCTGGATACGTCGGGCATGGGGGAACATCGCTTTTCGGTAGCTGGCAGAGCCTTGTGTCGCGGCTCCGTATAAGCCCGCACCCAAGGGTCGTGAGGACTTGAGAATCCGTATTGTTATTGGTGATAGGCAACGCCATGACTGAAAATCTATATATTGGTACTTCAGGATTTACCGCCGCTGGATGGTCGCGGACTTTTTTCCCGAGAAAGCTCCCGACGCGCGACTATCTAGGCTATTACGCTAGCCGGTTCAACACGGTCGAGCTTATGAGCACTTTGTATGGTCCGCCCGCAACGTCCACGGTCAAAAACTGGTATTCGCAGACCCCCAAGGAGTTCGTTTTCGCCGTCAAGATGCCTCGGAAGATCACCCACGAAGCGGCTCTTTTAGATTGCTCGAAGGATATGGCGGATTTCTTTCGAGTAATGGACGGACTGAAAGAAAAGCTCGGTCCTATGTTGTTTAAATTTAGTTCTAGGGACATAAAGCTCTTTGGGAGCTGTGACTATTTTTTAGATCGGTTGCTCCCGCTGCTGAAAAATCTTTCCCATGTCTACCGGTTCGCCCTCTCTGTCCCAGAAGAATGGATCAGTCCGCAATTCATCAATACGATTCGTAACCATAATGTCTCGCTTGCATTTGGCGACGATGGCTGGCTCGAGAAAAGTACTTTGCATGACCGATCGTCGGATCTCGTAACCTCCGATTTTGTTTACATTCGGTGGGTGGGCGAGGGCAGGAAAATGGAACAGCGGAATAAGGCGTGGGACCGGATCATAGTGAATCGCCGCGAGGCGATATTGGGATGGACAGAATTCATAAGTAAAGAGTTGCTTCCGCGCAGCAAAGTGTTTGCGTATGCGACAAACCATTATGAAGGACACGCGCCAGGCACAGCCGAGAGCTTTCGTAGTCTCTTAGCGGATGGTAAAAACAACGCGAGATCGCAAAGTACCTTATTTGAGCAACCTTTTTTTCGTGGCGGGTGATGGCATTATATTCTGTGCAAATATTGTTCTCAGATCGACGTTTTGAGAAAGCATACCGAAGAAGCATAACCGTAGCTGGGCCTAACTTGAGGAAGAGGTTTGGATGCTCTCCCAATGCGAATCGCGCCCAAATGTATTTCATCGAAAGTCGAGGACGACGTTGGTTACAGGGGGCCTCGTGTCGATCCTCTTTCTCTTTACACTCGAAACTATCCGGATAGATCCATGGTTGAGAAACAAGTCTGACAAGGTGCCGTCAATGCTGCCAGAGGCCTTCACCGGAAGCTGGTTTCGAGCGCTGATGGTCGGTGGGATTATGTTGGCATTCCTAGTGATGTGTCAGATTCTCTTGGCCAAAGACCGCAGTCTCTCCGTTTGGACGAAAGTCGGGAAGCGGTGCTACGCAAAAGATATTTATGCAGCCCAGACAGTACCAAGCGGTAGCCCATGGATCTGCGAACACCGTTCGCGAGTGGTCCATTAGAAGTAAGACTTCACTTGATTGCATAACAACGTCGGCTCCTTAGACCCGAGTAGACTATGGTGTGTCGATGACCAAAGGCTCGGGAGAAAGGAGCCGAACATGGTCATTATAGGCGTGGATTATCACCCGAGCGACCAGTACATCGCGTTTGTCGATACCGAGACAGGAGAAGGCGACGAACGGCGATTGAACCACAGTGATGG
>DATNLN010000240.1:0-4940 GCA_035602855.1 Candidatus Acidiferrales bacterium | reverse complement strand
TGCAACTCGCCATGCGTTTTGCGCTCGAACTCGAAGCCGGCATGGTGCATCTGAATGGGCCCACGGTGCACGATGAGCCCACCGTTCCGTTCGGCGGCGTAAAAGATTCCGGCAGCGGCCGCGAAGGCGGCCGCTGGTCAGTAGAAGAAATGACCGAGGTGAAGTGGGTAACAATCCAGATGGGTCGCCGCCACTATCCGTTCTAAACGAATCTCTCGCCGCCTTGGATGTTGCACTGGTAGCGCTTCGGGTGCGCCATCGGCGTCAGGTGGTGGATCGATGGCCGGCCGGAAGGACCGCCGCTACCAGGGCCCCGCGGCGGTCGCACTCAACAATCAAAAAAAACCGTTTCCCCAGGCCCCTGCATGATCACATCCCACTTCAACAGCCCATCGATCCCGGGCGTCTTCCGCGCAATCAAAGTCCCGCGCCGCCCCGGCTCCACCAATCGCAAGGCAAAATCGCCCGCATTCCCGGCTTCATCCGGAAAATAAATTCGCGTCACCGCCCGCCGCATCAATCCGCGCATAAAAACAGAAACCGCAATATGCGGCGCCTGCAATTTTCCATCCGGACCAGGCACCGACCCAGGCTTGATCGTGGTAAAACGAAATTTTCCATCCTCATCGGTCGGGATACGTCCGTAACCTTGAAATCCTGCTTCCACAGGTTTCTCCTGCCAATCTTCCGGATGCGCATATTTCCCAAGCGAATTCGCCTGCCACAATTCGATAATCGCGTCGGGCACGCCCACGCCATCGGCATCGAGAACCCGCCCCTCAATCGTCACGCGCTCGCCCGCGACGCCCGGCCCAGCAAGCTCCGCGCAATTCAGCCGCTCCATTCCGATGCTGAAAAACGGCCCAACCGTCTGTGCCGTGGTCGCGCGCGACGTCATCTATGCTCCATCGGCGTAGCTTCGCGGCCGTTCAAAATGATGTCGAATTTATATCCCAGCGCGTGCCCCGGAATCGTGTTTTCCCAATCAAAAACTGAAATCAATCGCTGCCGCGCCGCTTCATCCGCCGTGCAGTTATAAATCGGATCAAACGGCAGCAGCGGATCGCCCGGAAAATACATTTGCGTCACCAAACGCGTCGCGAACGCCGGCCCGAACACCGAAAAATGGACGTGCGCGGGCCGCCACGCGTTGTGATGATTGCCCCACGGGTATTCTCCGGGCCGTATGGTGATAAAACGATATCGGCCTTCGCTATCCGTCATAGCGTAGCCTTGGCCGCTGAAATTCGGATCCAGCGGTGCCTGATGCTGATCCACTGTGTGCCGGTAACGCCCCGCCGCATTCGCCTGCCAGACTTCCACCAGCGTTTTTCGCATCGGCCTGCCATCTTCATCCATCACGCGGCCGCTGACGATAATCCGCTCGCCCAGCGGCTCGCCCGAATGCTGCCGCGTCAAATCGCAAGCCTTCACGTTCACCGTATCCGGCGCAAACACCGGACCGGTAATTTCCGAAAGCGTGTGCGGCAGATAAACCAGCGGCTGCGATGGCGCGCGCTTCAGCGACGACTTGTAGGAGGGATGCAAATATTCCGGCTGCGTGCCAGCGAGCGCGCGCCGATATCCAGGCGGGTAGTTCATGCGGTGATCCTCAACAACAATATACATCCCGCGCGAAATAAACCGGTCACGTTCACTGCGCTCCCGCCGCGCTGCCATGCGCCGCCGCAGTCCGAGCATGCAAATCGCGCAATGCCGTCAACTCGCTCGCCGTCGGCTCCGGTGTAATTTGCAGATTCGGCGCCACGCGCAATTCCCATCCCGTCGCATTTCTCACCTGCTCGGCGCAAACTCCCGGATGCACGGCCGTCAGCACCAATTCATTCGTAGCGGGATCGGACACCAGCACGCCTAGATCCGAAATTACCGTAGTACGTCCGCGCCCGCGCAACTTCGTTCCGCCGTTCCCGCCTCCCGGTTCGAAATACCCCGAAGAGGTGATGAAATCCAATTTCTGCACAAAGGCGCGCTTATTCTGCTTCAGCAAGATCGCCACTTCCTTCGCCGCCGTCACAATTTCAGGCGCCCCTCCCGCTCCGGGCAAGCGCACCTGCGGGGCTTCATAGCTCCCGCCAATCACGGTCGTATTGATGTTACCGAACTTGTCAATCTGCGCCGCGCCTAAAAATCCCACGTCCACCCGCCCGCTCTGCAGCCAGTAGCGAAAAATTTCCGGCACGGATACCACCGTATCCGCCGTTTCCGCCAACTCGCCGTCGCCAATCGAAAGCGGCAGCACCTGCGGCTTCGCACCAATCGTCCCTGATTCGTAAATCAACACCACGTCCGGTGCATGAGTGAGTCGCGCCAGAGTCGCCGCCGCGCTTGGCAGGCCAATCCCGACAAAACACACGCTGCCATTGCGCAGCCAGCGCGCGGCGGCGACGGTCATGATCTCGCCCGGCGAATATTCCAGTTCAGCGATGGTTGCTCACCTTCGCTTCCGCCTCGCTGCTACGGCGATATTCCGCAAAATCCGCGGTGCCCAGCACGTGCCGTTCCATCCACGCGCGAAAAGTTTCGCGCTCCCGCGAAATTCCATCCCACGCGATGCAAAAACCGTTGTCGCGTTTGTAATATCCATGCGCGTAAGAAGGATGCGCCCCGCCCGGCACCACGCACACGCACGAAACCACCCACGCCGGCAGCACGCAGGCATTGAGCGGCGCCTCCAGCTCGTCCACAATTTCTTCCACCGTCACGATCACTTTTTTCGCGGCCAGCGCTGCTTCCTTCTGTATTCCGATGATTCCATAAATAAGAACGTTCCCTTTGCGGTCGGCCTTCTGCGCATGCAGGATACTCACATCAGGACGTAGCGCCTCAGTCGCCGCCAAAATTTCTCCGGTGAACGGGCACTGAATGGATTTGATTTGTTTGTTGTGCTTAGGCAAATCGGACCCAACGTAGCCGCGCATCACAGCAAACGGCAGCCCCGAAGCTCCCGCCTGATAACGCGCAGCCATATCCGCATGGCTGTGTTCTTCGATCTGCAGCGGCACAGGCCAGCCCGTTTGTATCGCGTCGCGAAAGCGGTGCAGGGAACCGACGCCCGGATTTCCGCCCCAGGAAAATAGCAAACGCGAAGCACAACCCATGCCGATCATCTGGTCGTAAATCAAATCCGGAGTCATGCGAATCAAGGTGAGGTCGCGGCGGCGCTGGCGGATCAACTCGTGCCCCGCGGCAAAGGGTATCAGGTGCGTGAATCCTTCCAACGCCACGGAATCGCCGTCCCGCACCAATTCCGCGGCCGCTTCGCGCAATGATACCAGAGTCGCCAAGACTTCTCCCCGAGCGTTGCCTGGTTCGGATGCCCGCCTGGCAAAATGCCTGGGCGAATTTATGCAGGCGGCCTGGTTCTTGTCAAGGCCGATTATCGAAATAGCGTGCGCCTATCGCCCAATTCGTGTATCCTTCGCCGTTTCCTTGCCATAGCGTAGGAGAGCTGCGATGCCTCGGCCCCGTGCTCACAAATCCACCAAATCCGCCAAATCCACCAAGCACCCAAGTCGCGGCGCAGCGACGGCAACCGCGGCCGCACTTGCAGCCACGGCGGTCGTTGCCGCGAATTCCGCTGCCATCCTGCCCGCTCCGTCCGTGCAGATTGACGCGCTCACCGGTGATCCCGATTTCATGACCTCGCTCGCCCGCGGCCTCGCCGTGATCCAAGCCTTCTCCCAGAAAAAACGCCAGCTCACTATTTCGCAAGTCAGCAACAAAACCGGATTTTCGCGCGCCGCCGTCCGCCGCTGCCTCTACACGCTCGCGAAACTCGGTTTCGCCGGCTCTGACGACAATCGCCATTTTTTTCTGCAGCCACGCGTCCTGGCGCTCGGCCATTCCTATATTTCCTCCATGCCTCTGGCGACGGCCGCGCATCCCATCCTCGAGCGCTTCAGCCGCATGATGCACGAATCCTGTTCCATCGCCACTCTGGATGGCCTCGACATCGTTTACGTCGCGCGCGCCAACGTTACCCGTATCATGGCCATTGACCTCGGCGTCGGCAGCCGTCTCCCAGCGTTCTGCACTTCCATGGGTCGCGTCCTTCTTGCGAATTTGCCGCCGGACGAACTCGAATCTTGCCTGGCGCGCATTCAATACACGCGCCACACCGAGCGCACCATCGTCACCGCCGACAAATTACGCCCCGTGTTACGCATGGTTCTGCGCAACGGATATGCCATCGTGGATCAAGAACTTGAACTGGGACTTCGCTCGATGGCCGTTCCGATTCTAAGTCCCAGCGGCCAGGTCGTAGCGGCCGTCAACGTTGGCGCGCACGCGCAACGCGTTTCCAATCAAGAGATGCTCAACAATTTCCTACCGCAACTACGCGCCGCGGCGCAGGAGCTTTGCATGTTGTTGCGCTGATCAGCGCGAAGACGAGCCCGAGGGTGATCACGACGAACCGGAAGTGAACATGAATACGAAAGATTACTCCAAGGGTTACGAAAACACTCTGGTCGCCATCCTGTTCTTTTCCTGGGGCACGGTCTTTCTCGACCGCATGTCGCAGCTCTATCTGGCGCCCTACATCGCTCCTGAATTCCATCTGACGCACGAACAAGTTGGCATGTTGGCGTCGGTCCTGGCCATTACCTGGGCGGTTTCCACTTTATTTTTCGGCGCCCTCTCGGACCGCTTCGGGCGCCGCAGAATTCTCATCCCCGCGGTCTTCGCATTTTCACTGTTGTCCTGGCTCTCCGGCATCGCGCACACCTTTCATCAATTGCTGCTGATGCGCGCGCTGATGGGCATCGCTGAAGGCCCCTGCTGGTCGATCATGACCGCTCTCATCGAAGAGTCTTCCACGCCCAGCCGCCGCGGGCGCAACATCGGCATCGTCGTCAGCGCCGGCGCTCTGGTAGGCCTGGCCGTTGCGCCCATCCTAACCACGCAAGTCGCTGCGCGCT
>DATNLN010000239.1:0-41649 GCA_035602855.1 Candidatus Acidiferrales bacterium | reverse complement strand
CCCCGAAGCGACCATGGCGCAGCGGATAAGCCGCGCCAAGCAAAGCATCAAGGATTCCGGCGCTCCGTTCTGCCTGCTTCCTCTTGAGGAGCGCGCAGAACGGCTGCCTGCAGTTCTCCATGTGCTCTACCTGATCTTTAATGAAGGTTACGCAAGCAGCATTGGAGCACACTTGCAGCGACTCGATTTGACACGTGAGGCAATCCGGTTGACTCGCTCGGCGAAATCGCTCCTTCCCGATGATGCAGAAGTGGCAGGCCTGTTGTCCCTCATGCTGTTAACCGACGCTCGCCGTGCGGCGCGAACAGGGCCTGATGAGGAACTGATCCCACTGGACAAACAAGACCGGACTCTTTGGGACCGGGCCGAGATCGAAGAAGGCATTGAGCTGATGACCGACGCACTATCGAAAGGATCGGTGGGTATGTATCAACTACAGGCGGCGATCGCGGCAGTGCATGATGAGGCAGCACGAGCTGAAGACACGGATTGGCCGCAGATTCTTGCGCTGTACGAATCGCTGAAACGCGTGTCCCCCAGTCCGATGGTGACGCTCAATCATGCAATTGCAGCTGCCATGGTAGACGGCCCGTCCAAAGGTCTCGAACTACTCAAGACGCTCGATATCGATAGTCGGCTTGCCGAGCATCATCGTCTTGACGCGGTTCGTGCCCATTTGCTCGAGATGCTCGGCGATCATGTAAGCGCCGTCAAACACTACCGGACCGCCGCTGGCCGCACAACAAGCATTCCGGAACGAAATTATTTGATAGCACAAGCGGCCCGGCTTGAGGAGGGCTCGCGAGGCCCGGATGAGAAGACTAACGTTCCGTCATCATGAGCGCCGGTTATCCATTAGAAGACGACCTGGTGGAAGAGACCTCGAGATTGCACAGACGCGAACAGCGATGAGTTTCCATGGGCGATGAAGTCTAACCTTCGAAGGACAACAATTCCGTGAAGGAGATTAGTGATGAACATGAATACTTACGTGAATTTCTCTGGCAAATGCGCTGAGGCCTTTCGCTACTACGAGAAGCATCTCGGGGCAAAAGTTGGCATGGTGATGACTCACGCTCAATCGCCCAGTCCAAGCCGCGTCAGTGCTGAGTGGAAGGACGCAGTGCTGCACGCGCGCATTTCGATTGGCGGCACGGAAGTCTGGGCAGCCGACATTCCAAATGCCGAGCCCATGCGGAGTGCGTACCTGACGCTGCGAGTGGATAGTGACGGTGAGGCTGAGCGCGTTTTCTCCGCCCTTTCCGATGGGGGTCAGGTCTTGATGCCGATTCGAGAGGAGCCCTTTGCCACTCGCTTTGGCCAGGTGCGCGATCGGTTCGGCATCAACTGGATGATTCTCCACGAGCGTCCTACGCCGTCGCAGGCATAAAACTGGGCGTTGCCGCGTTTCGCGTGTGGGAGCTGGCGATAGCCCGCGGCCCGGTTTACTTGCTGGGAGAAGCAGCGCAAGCAGCCGCATGGTGTAACCCGGACTGGCGTCGTCGGTATGTGTACCTGATGATGCGCCGTCAGAGAAGAATTGCCAAAGTGGCCATGGCCAGGAAACTCGCGGCTGGGCTGTACTGGATGTGGCGAAACAATTGGCAGTATGCGCAGTCAGTTGAACTCACTATGGGGCTCGGAAACAAGCTGCAGGAGCGTGCGCGAATGTCATTGAGTAATGATCCGCCGCCAAACAGCACGCAAAGTACCGCATCAATCTTCATTTCCGGTTTTTAACTGTCCCCCAACCCGTTTCGCTTCATCGAGTGCCCGCCGAGCATCGTCAAGGCGCGAAGCGGGAACTTGAATCTCGACATATCGTCCTTGACGCGCCAGATATCGCTCCGACACATGCACCGGAATGCCCCTGCTGGCGAGAACACCTGGAATAATGGATTCCTCGACGCCGAAGGGCAAAGTCATGAAAACTACGAGCTCTTCTTGGTCATCTTGGCCTCTGGACACAGAATCAGCCCGCATTCGCCGAGGGCGTCGCCAGTTCGAGTCGCACCGAAGGGCTGTAGACATGCCAGAAATCCCCATCCGCTCTTGAGAATTCGACGGCAACTTTCCTTCGGCCGCGCTGTTTCGATTCGACATACACTACGCGACATTCACGCTCTTCCTCGGTGAAGCTATTGACGATCAGGATCCTTTGGCCGAGCTTGACCCGCGGTTTCATATCGAGCAATCCACCGTATTTGCTAATTGCCATCGTCGCGGTTGCTGTTCTGAAGGGATGGTTCCGAGGACTCCGCCCGTAAACTTTGACGGGAATCGAAAGCGGGAGTCGGTGGCAGCGGCGGCGTTCGACCATAGGAATCTCCTTTGAAATCGGGTATTGGCGATTGGCGTAATTCAAAGGTAGGTCCGCGCTCAGATCGAGGCAATAGTACTCAGTTTATCAACTGTATAACAGTCGACCGCGCCCTCAAACAATCCAGCGTTCACGCTCCACCCACACCGGCTCCGATCGCCAGATCATCGGTCGGAAGTTGTGTGTCCGTTTACCGGGGCACTATCGGAAAGTAGGGTGCATAAAGGAAATAAGGTTTATTGACCTAGAGCCACGCGAGCCTCGGCTGATTTGTTTCTGTCACTGTTTCAAGTAACGAACCGTAACCCATCCGGATTTAAAAATCTTGGACTCAACAAGCTTTAATTGTAATTTCTACCGGAGGCTAACACCTTCTAACAACCGTCTCCCTTCTCCTACAACCATTATTTCGTAGGTCGCAGAAGCGGCGTGGGTGGCGCGAGCGGCGAATCCTCGGTGTCCGTATCGACCGCGATCGTCCAATCGCCGCCGGGCGGCTTCCGCCACACCAACAGGTAGTTCCCCGTTTGCGTTTCGCTCTTCCCGTCTTTTTCCCTGGTCACGTACGCGTAGCGGCCGTGTTCGTAGGCCAGATCGCCTGAACGCGCCACTTCGATGACAGAAGTTTTCCAACTGATCGTATATGCTGCGAATCCGTTGTTTCCAGGTCACGAGAAGCGTACGATGCGCGAGCCAGAGGTCCAAGTCGGCAGCCCGGCTGCAATGTGGGTCCGTCGCGCAATTCTGGAGGCTCTATGCATCGCCTGCTCGCACTCCCTATTCTACTGACGGCAAGCTGCCTGTCATTTGGACAGGCTGGTTCGCCGATTTCGCCCGATGCGAAAGCCGCAATGCAAGAACTTCAGAAGGAGCCATTTCGTGCCCACATGGCATTCCTGGCGGATGACCTGCTGGAAGGGCGTGGCACCGGCAAGCGCGGTCATGAAATTGCCGCGCGGTACGTCGCTGCACAGTTCGAGGCCATGGGACTAAAACCCGCCGGACATGACGGCACGTATTTCCAGCGAGTCCCGCTGCGAGAAATTACCGTTGAACCAGACAAATGCGCCGTCACCATCACCGAGAACGGCTCTGCATCGCAGCTCAAATGGGGCGACGACTTCATCATGCGCGGTAGTGAGGTAAGTCCCGACGTCTCGATTGAAGCGCCCGTGGTGTTTGTTGGCTACGGCGTGCGGACGCCCGATGGCAAATATGACGACTACGCAGGCCTGGATGTCAGAGGCAAGATCGTTGCCCTTCTGATCGGGGCGCCGCCTTCGCTTCCCTCCGAGCTGCGAGCACACTTGAGTGCCGTTCGCGAGAAGTCGCGCACTGCCCGGGAGCACGGGGTGGTCGGCGTGTTGGTGCTCTGGACGGCGAGAGACGATAAGAGTCTGCCTTGGTCACGCACGGTCGTCGGCGCCGGCTTCCCGTCCATGCGCTGGCTGGGACCAGATGGCATTCCGAACGATTCATTCCCCAGCATCAAGGTAGGTGCCGTCCTTTCTCAGTCGGCCGCGGAAAGACTTTTTGAACATGCCGCCAAATCATGGGCGCAAGTGCAGCGAGACGCGGACGCATCCAAGCCGCAGGGGTTTCCGTTACCGGTCAGCGCGAGCATGCGGGTCGTCAGCCACCACGAGGCGATCACCAGCCCGAACGTTATCGCGGCGCTTCCTGGCTCGGACTCGAATCTGCGCCAGGAATACCTCATCTATACGGCCCACGTCGATCATTTGGGGATCGGCAGGCCCATCGATGGCGATTCCATCTACAACGGAGCTGCCGACGACGCTTCCGGTGTTGCGGCAATGCTGGTAATCGCCAAAGCATTCAAGTCCCTGTCGCACCCACCTGCCCGTTCCATTCTGTTCCTCGCCGTCACCGGAGAAGAAAAAGGTTTGCTCGGCTCGGATTACTTCGCGCATTATCCGACGGTACCGATCCATAGCATCGTGGCGGACATTAATATAGATGGGGCGAGCGTGTTCTACACCTTTAAAGATATTGTCCCGCTCGGTGCGCCGGATAGCACTCTCGAGCCGGTCGTACAGCGCGACGCGGCGGCTCTCGGGTTGAAGGTGAGTCCCGACCCCGAGCCCGATCAGAACTATTTTGTTCGCGCTGACCAGTACTCGTTTGTGCGCCAGGGCGTGCCTTCGGTTTTCATCACCGAAGGACAGGAAGCCAGAGACCCCAACTTCAATGCCAAGAAATTCAACGATGATTGGATTGCCACACGTTACCATTCTCCTTCTGACGATATGAACCAACCGCTCGATTTCGACGCCGCCGTCGAGTTCATGCAAGTCGATTTTCTGGTTGGATATGATATCGCGCAGGATCCACAGCGGCCGAGCTGGAAGCCCGGGGATTTCTTCGGCGAGACTTTTGGGCGCAAGCAGTAAGTGTTGCGGTAGGAACGACCATCGCTAGTGGCCCCCCGCACAGAACGGTACGAGCTAATCCACAAACTTCCCGATAAGCCACATGTGACCAAAGGGATCTAGCAGAGCGCCTTGGAGCATTTTCTTTATGGGCTCGGGTCCAGCCGTCTCGTATTCGTGCATTTTCACTGGGTTTAACTCGCTGGCCCCGACCGACAGTGCTTGCGCATACATCTTGAACGGATCATTCACGAAGAGTTCAATCCTCACCGTCGTGAAGCCAACAGAGTTCGGTCCTTGGGTTCCATGAGCAGGTGACGCGTCGGCAAGAAAAAAACTGGCTCCGTCAATCGAGAGTCCCGCAACGACATGTTCATCGCCAAGCTGCCACAGAAGCTTTGCACCAAACGCCACCTTGTAGAAGGCAACCGCAGCGTTCCCATCGCTGACCGCCAACATGGGAAAGATCTGAGTCTGCATCGCGTGAGCCTCCCGCCACAAGATGCAAGAAGTCTACCAGAAGGGTCTATTCCTTGGGTCCTTCCAGATCGGAGCGATGAGAGGACTTAGGCCGCCGTCAACT
Organism: Candidatus Acidiferrales bacterium; assembly: GCA_035602855.1. Taxonomy (GTDB): domain Bacteria; phylum Acidobacteriota; class Terriglobia; order Acidiferrales; family UBA7541; genus Palsa-295. Next base: position 36,356 of record DATNLN010000239.1, on the reverse strand, counting down.
CAGGTACACGATTCCAAGGATCACTTCCGAGCGGCTGACTACACGCCCTCAATTAGCGATGAGCATTCCGGGAACGCCTTTTTCCTAACGACAAGCTGGTTCTCATTCGACATCCCCGGAGTTCAGCCACTCTTCGAGGCGATCGGCGTAGGTACGGCTGGAACGGTGTTCCGACCCGTCGGAGAGCTTCACGACATATTCCCGGTTATCAATACCGCGCAACTCCACAATGCAGCCCGTTCGTACTATCCGAGAACGGTGTATACGGACGAACTTTGCCGGGTCTAGCTTCTGTTGAAGTGAATTCATCGTTTCGCGCAAGAGATGGGCGCGGCCGCGAACATGCAGTTCCGCATAGTCTCCGGCTGCGCTGATCCAGTCGGTGTCGTCCGCTACCACGATCTGAATTCGTGAACCCATCCGAACTATAAAGCGTGACGTATATTTCTCCGACGTCCGTCCAAGCATCGCCAGGATACCCTCGGCCATTCGGGTCTTCGACGCCGAATCCATAAGCCTTCGAGCCCGATCTATGGCAGCGGCAAAGCGCTCGTCATCCACGGGTTTGAGCAGATAATCTAGGGCGTGGACTTCGAATGCCTGCAAGGCATGTCGTTGGTAAGCCGTCAGGAAGATCACCCCGGGTAGATTCTCCTCGGGCAAAGACCGGAGAACCTCGAAACCGTTCATGCCGGGCATTTGAACATCGAGAAAAACAACATCAGGCGAGAGTTCGAGGATTTTCTGCGTCGCGGATAAACCATCTCCACATTCACCGACGACCTCGATGTCCGAGAACTTATGTAGGCGTAGAGCGACGCCGCGCCGGGCCAGTGGCTCGTCATCGACAATCAGCGCGCGCACGCTGCTAGCTCTCGCTGCTGTTTCGTTTTTCGGAAAGGCAATTCCACAATGACCTCGCAGCCGCCTGCTGACTCGTATTGCAGCGCAAACTTATAATCAGTGCCGTAGAGAGTCTTTAGACGTTCCTCGGTATTGGTGAGCCCGATACCGTGGGCCGCTTTATTCGCGGGTTCGGCCCCAGCTCGGGAAGTTGCGGAGTTTTGGATGCTGATCTGCAATTGGCCGGCGTGAAGTCTGGTCTGAATTCGAATCGTTCCACCCTCCACCAGCGGCGCCACGCCGTGTCTCACGGCATTCTCCACCAATGGCTGTAACAACATACTGGGCACCAGAGCCCCCAAGGTTTCTGGAGAGATGCTGACGTCAATCTGCAGCCGGCCTCCGAGTCTGGTCTGCTCGACCGCCAAGTACTGCTCGGTAAAAGCAATCTCCTGCGCAAGCGGTGTTTCCAGCATGGCTTCACGGTCCAGGATTGTTCTGAGAAACTCGCCAATCTGCGCCAGCATGCGGGTGGCGGCCGGAGCATTCCCTTCCAAGACGAGCGTGGACACGGCGTTCAAAGAATTAAACAGGAAATGTGGATTGAGCTGGTACCGCAGAGCGTTCAACCGTGCGTCCCGCACTTCAGACTCGGCGCGGAGCAGTCTTTCCTTTTCCCGTGCCGATTGCCGCCATAGCTTGATGCTGAAGTACAGGCTGCACCACAAGAAGAGAGTGAAAATGGCCTGTGTAAAAGTCACAAGCCAATCTGCCCAATCCAGCGGGCGAATACCAAATGCCAACAGTTCAGCAATATAAGCGGTAATGGCGCCCGCGACCAGGGACCAGGCAAGTGCTCGCATCTCCAAAGCGATCCATGAGAACGAACGGCTTATCAGGGATCGGCAAACCGGACGCAGTAGGCAGCTGGCCATGAACATCGAAAGAATAAATACGCTACTGCCGCGCAGCAATCCCGGCTGCTTGAGCGAAGGAAGTATAGAAACAAAAACCAACCCACAGTAACAGCACCATCCGACGAGCTGGAGCGGCCAGAAGGTGGGAAAACCGAGGTCGTCGCGCTTCAGCATGATCCGTATTCTAGCCCAGGAGTGCGTACCCGCGGCAGCAGTTCGGCGCTCAAATCCCTCGATCCATCGCAAAAGTGCCTCTCGTTGCAGATAAGGCCGAACTGGTTGAGTTCGCTCAGGTTACTTTCCTCGAGAGTTCTTGCTCGAAAATCAGGAGGATTCCATGAACAAAGTATTTCGATTTCTGGCGATGTGTGCAATTGGTTTCGCGTTTGCAACAATGTCCGTGTCGGCGCAAACCTATAAGACGGTCGACTATCCCGGCGCAACTGCAACCCTTCTAATCGGCGGGCCCAATCCGCAAGGTACGAGCGTCGGTATTGAGGTCACAGCTGGTTTTCAACATGGTCTCATTTTGACAGCGGCGGGCGGGTTTACAGTAATCGATCCGCCAGGATCCACGTTGACTTCTCCCAATTACGTCGACGCGGAGGACGTGGTCGTGGGCAATTTCCTCGACGCCGGCAATGTGACCCACGGCTTCATTTTGTATAAGGGCCACTACACTACTTTTGACGTTCCCGGCGCGCTGGCCACGGCTCTTTCCAGCGTCAATTCCTGGGGCGAAATGACAGGATTCACCTGTCTGGAAGACCCTACGTGCGAGGCACCCCCTTACAAGAGCTTCACTGTATCCAGGCGCGGTGAGATCACAAGCTTCAATCCATTCGGGGCGGTTAGTAGCTTTGCCAGCGGCGTGAACGCATTCGGCACAGTCGTGGGTACTTACACAGATAGTGGTGGAATGACTCACGGCTACCAGCTCTGCCATGGGAACTTCACTTCGAACGATTTTCCGGGCGCCATACTTACGTTCAATGGAGGAATTAATCCGCAGGGGGAGATCGTCGGTTTTTACACGGATACTTCAAACGTCACCCACTCGTTTCTGCTGAGCGACGGCAGGTACACGGGCTTCGACCCCCCTGGAGCCACCTATAGCAACGCGGGAGGGATCAATGCGAGCGGCATCATCGTCGGATTCTATTTGGACTCCGCGAATGTTGCGCACGGATATATCCGGACGCCGCGGCGAGAGGGGTCGGACTGAACTGTTGGTTTCGGCTGCTTGATCCTGACGGCTCTCGTGTCGGCGCGATTTTCGCGTCAACGTGAGAGCCGTTAAACCGTGTACTGATCGCGAAACACCGACCGTTTTTGTCCATGCTTCGCAGCGAGTACCGAACCGATGGCAAAGCAACAGGTAATCGAGCGCTCCGGCCTCGATAGCACGCAGCGCCGTTATTTCACTCAGGTATCCTTCCAAGTAATTGGATGTGCCCACCATTTTCTAGAGAGTTAAATATATCTTCTCCTTCCGCATTTTTGTAACTGACCCTTAGCAAACAACTTATATGGCGCAAAGAACGGAGACGAAGGTGCTGTATGCGTTGGCGTGTGAGGTTAGCTCATCGATGAGCGGCCTCCGAAAATTTGACAGCAGACTGGATGTGAAAAATGCGATTACGATTTGACAAGTACTTCCGAGCCGCCGTTTCGTTTATAGCTTTGCTGCTCTTGTTGCCGACTCTGCTGTCGGCGCAGAGCGTGATAACAGGGGGACTCACTGGAATTGTCACCGATCCTTCCGGTTCGGTAATTGCGGGTGCCGGGGTGAACTTGAAAAACCAGTCCACAAGCGAGATCCAGTCTGCGACTACAGGGTCGAACGGTGCCTATCAATTCACGCTACTTAAGCCGGGTATATACGTCGTATCGGTGTCGCAAACTGGCTTTAAGCAGGTGACTGAGACAGTCGAAGTTCTTCTCGGGCAAACCGCGCTGGCCAACGTCAAACTGGAAGTTGGGGCTATTTCGGAAACCGTTACGGTCACGGAGCAAGGCGCATTGCTGCAAACCGAAGACGCGAACATCTCCTCGAATTTCGATACGAACCAGATTCAGAATATCCCGAATCCCGGCGGCGACATTACCTACGTCGCCCAGACCGCGCCGGGCATCACCATGAACAACTCGACGGGCGGCGGCTATGGCAACTTCAGTGCGTTTGGTCTGCCGGGCACCTCAAACCTTTTCACGGTCAATGGCAATGACTACAACGATGCGTTCTTGAACCTAAACAATTCAGGTTCGAGCAACTTGCTGCTCGGCGGCAATGAACTTCAGGAAGTTGCGGTGGTGAGCAACGGTTACACCGGACAATACGGCCGTCAGGCCGGAGCTCAAATCGATTACAGCACGAAATCTGGCAGCAACGCTTTTCACGGCGACGCAGTTTACAACTGGACGGGCCGGGCGCTCACTGCCAACGACCCGATTAACAAAGCCACCGAACTTAGCGAAGGCTTGCCTAATTCGAGACCATTTGAAAACAACAACCAGTGGGCGGCAGCCCTCGGCGGTCCCATAAAGAAAGACAAAGCGTACTTCTTCGTGAATACGGAAGGAATTCGCTACATCTTTGGTTCAATTCAGAACGTCAGCGTACCCACGCCAGCGTTTGAAAACTTCGTGCAGGGTAATGTTCCTGGGGATCCGGCCACGCAGGCGTTTTATGCGAATGTCTTCAAGCTATACAACGGCGCACCCGGGATCGGCAACGCCAAACCAAATGCCAACAGCTGCCCGGGATTTGTAACTGCGCCAGGGGCCACAGGCGGCGCCTGCACCGAGAGCTTTACGGAGTCCGTATCCAGCGGAAACAAGGAATGGTTGCTTAGCGGACGGGTGGACTACAATTTAGGGGAAAACGACAAGATTTTCGGGCGGGTCAGATTTGATCGGGGAGTACAGCCAACCTACACCGACCCGATTAACCCCGTGTTTAACAATTCGAGCACTCAGCCTCAGAACGAAGGCCAGTTGAATTACACACACATCTTCTCACCGACAGTTGTGAACAACTTCATCTTCTCCGACCTGTACTACGCGGCGGTTTTCGGCAATTTGAATCCGTCTTCGGCGCTGGGCCTTTTTCCGGGCAACCTTGAATTTCTAGTGGATGGTGCATTGACTCCACTTGGCACCGGATCTGGCAATCCCAACGGATTCGCCGCAGGTTTCCAATTCCCGGAAGGCCGCCATGTAGAGCAGTGGCAGTTGGTGGACGACTTGTCGGTGACGCGAGGAAACCACAATTTCAAGATGGGTGTGAACTTCCGGCGAGACGACGTCTCGGACTATACCGCGGCCGAAAACACGCTGTATCCCGAGGTTGACGTCACCTTGTTTGGTTTTGCGAATAATCAAGTTGCTCCTGCAGGCTGCAGCGCCAACCCACCAACTAATAATCAGGCTGGCTGCGGTAGCGTACTTTACAACTTTGCCTCCCAGATCAAACAACCCGTCGCCTACTATAGCGTCGGCTTCTACTTCCAGGACGAGTATCGTGTCAACTCTAGGCTAAAGTTGACGATGACCTTGAGGGCCGACCGCAACTCAGGTGGCGTGTGTCAGTCCAGTTGCGCGAGCCTGCCCGTTACCCCGTTTAACGACTTGCCGCACGGAGCGACGATTCCCTACGATGAATCGTTCACAACCGGCAACAAAACGGTAATTCCGGGTATCGAGAAGGTTGTCTTCGAGCCAAGGTTCGGCCTCGCCTGGAGCCCAATTGGTCAAAATACTGTCATTCGCGCGGGCGTGGGTCTCTTCACCGACCTTTACCCCGGCGGCCTTTTGAGCCTGTTTGATACGAATTTCCCGCAGGTGAATTTGTTCAACGTGCCGACGGGAAGCGTGGCGTTCGACTTGGCGTCCCCGGGATCCACTGCATTTCCGGGCAGCGGCGTGAACCTGGTGACGCAGTGCAATGGCGCCTTTTTGTCGAATTACAATAGCGGCGGAAGTTTGACGACTGGCGGTTCTAGCGGCGGTGGCTACGCTGGCGCCGCTCAACCGTTTGGAGGTTGCCTCAACGCGCAAGGCGCCCTTTCCGTTCCAAACCTGAATGACGTCAGCCGCAATTTACAGAATCCGAAGTATGTTGAGTGGAATCTTGAACTACAGCATACGTTCGGAGCGCGCACCGTCGTCTCGGCCAATTACGTGGGCAACCATGGATATGACGGTTTAGTTTTGAATCCCACCTTGAACGGCTTCGGTTTTGGCAGCCTTCCGGCAAGCGCGCCAGACCCGCGTGTCGGCCGCGTGGATTATCTGTATAGCGGGGCAGTATCGAACTATGACGGCGTTACGTTCTCCATCCAGGAAAACGAGTGGCATGGATTGACCGGCCGCCTTAACTATACGTACTCTCATGCGCTCGACGAGCTCTCGAACGTGCCAGAAGAGCCCTTCAGCCTCATTACCAGCATCCTGACGCAGGTCAATCCTTTCAATCTGCACTCGCAATATGCCTCAGGAGATAACGATGCACGGCACCAGATATCGGGCAGCTACGTCTACCAACTGCCGTTCAAGAGCGAGAAGCGATTGGTGAATGCAGCCATCGGTGGCTGGGTGATTTCCGGCACAATGTTCTACCGGAGCGGATTCCCGTTCAGCATCATCGATGGCGGAGCGACTGCCGGGCTGGTGGGCAACAACCTTGGAGGTACAAGTTCATTTGGTGCAACGATCCTTGCGCAGCCGCTTCCGACCTTCACGCAGAGGAACTTCACCAACGGGCGGGCCTGTGTGCTGGTTGGGTGCTTCTCGCCGGCGGACTTTGCCACCAGCACGGACTTTATGGGTGATGTCGGCCGTAACGCATTTCGTGGGCCAGGATTCCTGGGCGGTGACTTGAGCGTAAAGAAGAATATTGCAATCACCGAGCGTATGACGTTCCAGATTGGTTTTAATGCCTACAACTGGTTCAACCATGCAAATTATGGGGCACCCTATCCGAACACCAATGCGCCCTTCTTTGGCCAGGTGGCTTTTACCCAGACAGCGCCGACGTCGCCCTACGGAGCGTTCGCGGCCGCTGCCACAGATCAGAGAATTGCCCAAATCACGGGCAAGTTCATCTTCTAACCGGACCGTCCCCACTTTGGAAAAGGCGGCTCTTCGCGAGCCGCTTTTTTTCTGACGCACGATTCCTGTCGCCGCACCACCGGCGGTCTCTGCGGTGCTGGTTGCACCAGAACCCGATGAGGATGACTCTAAGCGTCTGGCAACGGAGGCTGAGGAAGTACGGACTGATTTGCCTCCTCGAACACCACAGCGAATCTGGTTTTTGCTGAAAACCTGCAAGACGGGCAGAATGGATCGGACTCAAGAACGAATCGAGACTGACCAATTCGGTTCATGAATCGCCCCACCGAAGCCATCGGCGGAGGTGAAAATAAATCGTAATCAACAGGTCCATATTTTAGCGGACCCGAGCGCGCCTATTCCATCTGGTGCCGCATTCGGCCACCTAATCGCGCTTGCGGAGCGCGGGTTTGAGGAGACGACGTGACGCAAAGACACTTATTGACCGTCGATTTCAAGGACATTAAGGCTCTGGAAGTAACGTGCAAGTGTGGCGGAAAACTCACGATTCCAGTGCCGAAAGATGACACGCGCAGGATGTTATACCAACACTGAGGAGCCTCGAATCGAGATGGACCGCCGTAAGTTTCTAAGCAGCTCCCTTCTTTGTGCGAGCAGTGCGCTGTTTGCGCCGCGCAATTTTGCCGTTTTGGCTTCCACGCACCAGCAACAGGCGCCGGGTGCTGTTCCTCCGGCAGACATTGCCAGAGCTCGTTTTCCCGACGGCTTTCTTTGGGGAATGGCCACCGCTTCTTATCAGGTGGAAGGCGCGTGGAACGAGGATGGCAAGGGCGAATCCATTTGGGATCGCTACACGCATACGGTAGGAAAAATTAGAGGCGGTGGCACAGGCGACGTCGCATGCGACGCCTATCACCTCTATCCGCAGGACATCGCCCTGCTGAAAAGTTTAAATCTGAAAAGCTATCGCTTTTCGATTTCATGGCCGCGCATTCAGCCTAACGGTACGGGCGCTCCGAACCCGAAAGGTATCGATCACTACAAACGCTTCCTCGACACACTGCTCGAAGCCGGCATTCGTCCGTTTTGCACAATGTACCACTGGGATTTGCCGCAAGCGTTGGAAGACCGAGGCGGATGGCCCAACCGCGATCTCGCCGATTATTTCGCGGACTACGCGGAGCATTTGGCCAAGAGCCTGGGAGATCGCGTCACGGTATGGGCGCCCTTCAACATGCCTTGGAGCTTCACGTATCTCGGTTACGGAGTTGGTGTGTTCCCTCCTGGCCGCAGCAAGTATACGGATTTCCTGAAAGCGGCGCACACCGTCAGCCTGGCCCAGGGCAAAGCATTCCGTGCCATTAAGGCCGCATCATCGAGGGCCACGGTCGGGAGCGCTTATGGAATGGCTCCCGCATATCCAAAAACCAATAGTGCAGCTGATTCCGCAGCCGCTGCGCGCTATCACGCCATGAACAACGTCTTTTTCCTTGACGCAGCGATGTACGGTGAATATCCAAAGGCTTTTGCCGTTGAGACGCCGTTTGAGGCAATGGGATTCCAGGCAGGCGACGCATACACCATGAAAGTGCCACTGGACTGGATCGGCTTCCATTACTACACGCGCCGCATCGTGTCCGATACTAGTGGCTCGACTCATCCCGCGGGGCCTGCCAGTTTTGGCACCGAGATCGAAGACACCGCGGGCGGGCGCGATTCTTACACTCAGTTCAGCGCGGTGATGCCGACCGAAGGGCCCTTGACTGATGCAGGCCTAGAGATCTGGCCTCATGGCATGTATGACTTGGTTATGCAGATCACGCGCCAGTACAATCACCCCATTATTGAGATCACCGAGAGTGGTTGCAGCTATGGCGACGCGCCGTACGAAAAGGAAAATGGCCACGTACCTGATGTTCGGCGCACCCAATTTTTCCGCGACGAACTTGCGGAGCTCGCCCGCGCAATCGCCGATGGCGCACACGTCCGCTCTTTTCACGCGTGGAGCTTGCTCGACAACTTCGAATGGAATGACGGATACAGCCAGCGCTACGGTCTCACTTACGTGGATTTCCGCAATCAGAAGCGAACTGTGAAAGATTCTGGTCTATACCTGGGCCGTGTCGCTGCCGCGAACCGCCTGGACGTTTAGCTTATCGCGCTTGTCGGACATGTGGAGTACTGAGATCGTTGACCGCTCGCTGCAAAAAAATCGCGAGCGGCGATACTCCGGCGACACACCCTCGGTAGATGGTGGGCTGGCACAGCATCTAAGCGTTGAAGAAACTGAGGCCCTCTAGGTTGATAATTCCATCAAACGGTAACATAGGGAGTACCGGCATCGCCCGCGCCGAGAATCAGCAGTGCACCGGCTACCCAAGCTTGTACGGCAAGCCCCAGCGTGCCGGCGTGCAAGAGGATCTGTGATGTTGTCGCCCGCACCATCCACGCCAAATCGTCCCGCAGCTTCCTGCGTCGCGCTCTTCGCGTGCCTCTTTATGGTTGCGGCTCCGGCAGCGACTGCAGCCACGCCTGCCGCAATTCGTCTCCAGGGGGCCGGCGTTCAACCCCAACTGGGCTTTGCCTGTTGCGACCAGGGAATTGCGCCGATGCAGGCCTTGTTCGCCGATCACGATGTGATTGCTGCGCTCCACGATCTGCATGCGCAGGTGGCTGTCGCCATCGCTGATTTCTCGCCGGAACGCGCCCAGGTGGTGCGCTTCCTCAACCAGCAGCAGATTCCCGTGATCGCAGGGGTGATGCTGCAGACAAAAGACGGGCCCTATTTCAATGCCGATGACGCAACCGAGGCTCCAGCCCAAATCGCCGCCTTCGAAAAATGGACCCATGAGAACGGCCTGCGCTGGGACGCCGTCGGCCTCGACATTGAGCCCAACTTCGGCGAGCTTGCGGCGCTCAAGAAACACCGTTGGCTCCTGGTCACGACGCTCCTCCGCAACAGCCTCGACGGCAAGCGCATTGAGCGTGCGCAAGAGGCATATTCCACACTGATCGGTCAGATTCAGTCGCAGGGATACCTGGTGGAAACCTATACCATGCCGTACGGTCCAGTTGAGCGCAATCTTCACACCACGCTTCTCGACCGCCTGCTCGGCACTGTCGACGTGCGCGGAAACGAAAACGACGTGATGATCTATACCAGTTATGCGCGTCCCGTGGGATCGGCCATCATCTGGGATCTCGGCCCCTACACGCAAGGCATCATCGTCGGCGTCACCGACGGGCCGCCTCCCGCTGGTTCCGGCATCGGGCCGCTGGATTGGGACGAGTTCTCTAGCGACTTGATTGTTGCGAGCCATTTCGCGCATCACATCGGCGTCTATAACCTTGAGGGCTGCGTGCGCCAGGGGTTTCTACCGCGGCTGGAGACCATGGATTGGGGCAGATTCGTGGTCATTCCGGCGGCGTCGGTCTCACGCGCCAAGCGGCACGTGATGGCTCTGAGCATCGCGCTTTGGATCGGCTCGAATCTGCTGTATCTCGCCGCCGCTGCGTTCCTGCTCGCGCTCTTCTGCATTTGGTCGTGGCGCGCCCGCAGGTTCAGGTCCCAGCCGCCACGTCGCGTAACCGGATAAAGTCTAGAATCGTGCTCCCAGCACCGGACGCCAGGAACTCCGCATGCGGTACCGATCTTGGAGTTCCGGCTCACCGGCCTGCAGCTCGGCGGGCAATCGTCGGGCGCTACCTACGGCGACGACGACCAGATGGACTCCAACTATCCCATCATTCGCATGGTGGACTCGCACGGGAACGTCCTCCTACGCCCGGAAGTCGAACTGGAGCAAGATTGCGTTGGGTCAAGACGGAATCGAAACTGTGGACTTCAGGCCTAATCCTGAAGTAAGACCCGGCAACTACTGGCTCATCGGGAGCGGTGCCGGGATATCTTCGTTCCCCTCTCCAATTGAGATCAAGCACCGTGAGGTGAAGGGCTCGGGCGACTGACGAAGCCTAAAGATCCCGTTTGGGCTTTAGACCGAACGCTCGTTTTGGCCAGCGGCAATCATCATTCCTGATATCGCGCTTCCCGATGTCTCAGGCTGAACAATATCGCCACAACGGCCAAGACGAGCGGACAAATCACGCTCGCTTCGGGACCCACCGTTCCACCCGTCAGCCACTGTGGCCCGTTCAAAGTCACAAGGAAGAGGTTGCGCGACGGGGTAAATCCGCTGTTGGGGACCCCATAAAAGAATGTCTGACTCCAGTCGTAGGCGAGGTGAAAGCCCACCGCGCACCATAGAGTTCCGGTTCGCCGTAGAAACAAACACAACAACAATCCAAACGACACGACCGACAACGCACCGAATATGGTTTCTCCTTTATTGCTCAGGTGAGTCAACCCGAAGAGAGCTGAGAGCACCGCTGCTGCGGGCCAAAAACCGATACCAGTCGTCAGCGTGAACTGCGTATACCCGCGAAACAGAAACTCCTCCGCTATGGCTGATAATAGGAATGCCCCGCCCCACGCAGCCGCCGACATCAGAATCGTCGTGCCATGAATCGTAGGGCTCGCGATCTGAAGCCCACGGAGCAGGTAAATGATTAGCACGGTTGCGCTGCTGGCAAGAAAGCCGATCCATAGACCCAACCACAGCTGCTTCATCAGTCCTTGTTTCAAAGGTAGCCCATACTGACCGATCTTGCGTCCTTCGATTTTACTCATGACCCATGCAGCCACCGCAACGATGGATACGAAAAAAGCATCCGGCACGGCGACACTCGAGGGCGTGAACTTCTCGGGCGCAAATCCCGCCGGGATCAGAAATCGGACAATAATCGCACGCACTACCGCGCCCATCGCAACTAACATCAGCAGGAAAATCAGCAGCCGCCATCCTGCGCGCAATCCCTTGGGTCCAATAATCACCGATGGCAGACCGATGGTGTTGTTGTCCACAATCGTCTCCTTTCTTGAGCGCTTTGACCGCACAAACAGGCTGCATCCGCCGCCCGTTCATACTACGCAAGGCTTTGCCGGAAAATTTCGTTGGCCGTTGCAAAGTGGCACTATCGCGGCTCACGGACACATTGACTTCTTTCCCTCGAAATATGGGCCTGAAGCTATCATTTCCCTTACAGTGAGGCGCGGAAGCCGAACGTGAGATTGGGGAATTGAGTCTGCTGAGCCGTTTGCGACTGTGGAGCTTTTCGCTCCTCCCAAATAAAAGGTGCTACGCGGTGCAACGTAACTTCGTGTTTCCTCTGCCACGATTTGTCTTGCACCCGTTCACGGCGGCGTCCATCGCAGCTCTGCACGTGGATCTGGCGTTCGTTCGTCTCTTGAAGGTGTTCGGCGGCGAGGTGCCACGGATGTATGATATGCGAACCTTAGGTCAAATTGGCGGGTCCGACTTAGACAGAGGCCGAGAGGTGCAACATGCGGTTCTTTCGCCCGTTTTTGCGTGACACAAAGGTCTCGTACGTTCTAGCATTCGCGGTGCTATTGCTGATGGCGGCTGGCGTTCGCCGGCTCAATGCTGCTGGTCACGAATCGAGGAACGCGCAAGATGGTGGGCCAGCACCCCAGTCCCCAAAGCCCCAACCTCAAGACGCGCACTCGCAGGACCCGCAGAACCCGGCACCGAATTACGATAAGGCCATCTTTCGGAAACCGATTCCCAGCGATCAACTCGCATTTCTAAACCTGTTCGCGGCGTCAGCATCCAACGACGTCGTTCGAGACAAGCAGTACCGCAAATTAGTGCACAGTGTGATCCCCGATTGCATGTTTCACTACGGCTGGGACATGCCGCTTGCCGACGCGCTCGAAAAAGTGCTGGCAGGTTCGCCGCTGCCGGTTCGAATTCGCTATGGGCGATATGTGATGATATCGGGCCGCAGCGGACCGTACCTCTCGGGCAGGGGTTTCATGTGGATCGACAGACAGGATGGCATCGCCCTAGGCGGGTTCTATTTCCATCCGACGAATGGCGAACCTACACCGACAGTCACGATTTTTTCCAAACAAGTGAAGGAAAAATTCCTCAGGATGAGCCAGCTTCCCACGGCTTTCGCCCAAGACTTGAGCCAGTGGTCCGCTGATTCTCGTGTACCGCCCGTTACGACGCGTTATTTCATAACTGGCTCCAACGAAAAAATCTTGCTGGAGCACGACGAAGACTATTGCGCGCTCGTGAACAATACGGCCGCGCCTCCTAGGGATGGTTGCGAACAGATGAACGCGGACGCCGCCGACATTGACCTGGACGCCGCCTATTACCTGGAACAAACCAACCATGCAACAAATGCCACGGCGTGGATGATCGTTGGTCAGGACCAGGTCGCATGGATCCAAGTTAGGTATGCTACCTGTAGGGTCGGTCCAGACCCGCTGCAATGCCACATCCGCCTGACGCGCGAACGTACGCACGTGATCATCAACCGGCAACCGTCGCATCCACCTCGTATGTAGTCGGGCCGCAGCGAATATTTGCGCTGCATTCCGTGGTCCACCCGTTCCAGCCGGCGCCGTACCGATTCAGGCCGGCGGGGAACTTAACGGATCCGCAGCTCCAGGGAAATCCTTAGCCTTGAGCATTCAGTTTTTCCAGCCCCGCGGCGGAAAGGCCGAGATATTGAGGCCGCGCGAAAGTGTCCATGCTCTGGTCCGAACGCTTCGGCAGTTCGCGCGTCTTTAGAATTTCTCCAGCAGCCACACATTTGCCTCGAAAGTTTGCTGGTTAAAAGCGAGATGGAGCCCGTCCGCCGATGCGGCGACGTCGCCTAGCCATGTATCCCTCGCGCGATCCAGAAGCACGCTGGTTTTCCCATCGAGACCAATTCGGACGATTTGATAGTGGGGCGCTGCGACCGTCGCAAAAAATCCATTGCCTTGTCTTGCCCAGCCGAAGGAAAAAACACGCCACTCCGGAGGCAGCGGGATCTCACGTTCCGGAAGCCCGCGTCCGGAGCCATCTAACTCCAGAATAGAGATCTGCTTGCCGTGCTGATTCACATTCACGACCGCGATACACGATCCATCCGGTGAGATGGACCAGTTTTCGACGTTCTTCGGCTCAAACTGGGTTCTGGCGACTTCCCGGCCCTGGCCTTGAATGGGATCCAAGGCGTAAAAGACTAACCGGCCTTGATCGAAGCGGCTGATGACGCACGAACCGGAAGGTTGCGTAGGACAATCAAAAATAAATGTGGCCAACCCGGGGGAACCTTGCGCGTGTAGAACCTGCTCGGACACTGCTCCGGAGGTGGCCACTCGCATCAACCGGGTCGCCGGTAGTGAGTCGGTCTCAGCGTACTGAGTTGAGTAATAGAGGATCCAGCGGCCGTCGGGAGTCGGCTGCGCACCGGTCTGTTCGTCCGAGGCGGGAACAAGCAGATCGGGACCGTCCTTTCCGAGCTGTTGGGTAAATATCTGGCTTCTTCCGGTTCGGTTCGAAGAAAACAGGACAGCCTTGCTGTCGCGAGTCCACGTGCTGGGAACGTCGCGGCTCTCGCTGAAGGTCAATCGCCTGGGAGAGTCCAGGCGAGTGCCGGTATCACTGAGGTCGCCAATGTACACGTCGTTCCGATTCTGAAACTTGTCGACAACCAGACGGTTGCCATCCTTGCTGACGGAAACATCTAAGGGCTGGACCCCATACCAATTCGTAATTTTTGCAGGCTCGCCCGCAGGATTTCCGGTTTTCGGATCGACCGCGATCTGCCAGAGATTAGCTGCTTCGATTTGAAGCGGCTCATCGCGCGAAAAGATCAACCGCCCGTCGCGCATCCAGTACAAGACTTCGCGGCCAAGGTGGGAGTCCGTGAAGACAACACTCGAAGGTCCGCCATCCAGGGAGACTGTTTCGATACTGCGCTTTCTTTGATTTTCATTTGAGTTTAGATTTCTTATGAAAGCGAGCCGCCGGGCGGTGGGAGACCACGCCACATTGCCCAACTGACCATCGCTCGTAAGGACTTTCTTCAGATTATCTCCGCTCGAGTCCATCACCCAGAGTTCATTGTGCTGGCCGCTGATAAAGGCGAGCGACGAACTTTCGGGAGAGGTCGCGGCCGGCCACGCCTGTGCGCGCAGCTTGCGTGGATTACCACCAAAAACAGAAGCCAGCCAAAGCACGTTGCCTTCCGCCTCAGTTCCGGTCCTCAGCAGAAGGTTCTCCCCGTCCGAGAACCATTGAAGGACCCAGAGTTTACTTACGATTTCTTCCGGCAGCGCAATGTCATGGAGTTCACCCGTATCTATCGCGAGCAAATGAAGACCTTTCATGTCTATGAAGGCAAGATGCTTGCCGTCAGGCGAAATTGCACCGCCTAGGTTGCGGTTTTCAGGGGGATTGCGAGTTAACTGCCGCTCACTGAGCGTCGCGCTTGGAGCGCTGTAGTGATGTCTAAACCAGCGCCATCCCAAGCCGAGGGCGAGGACAAAAATCGCGAGCGCGGTTCCCAGCAACACGCGTTTCCGCAGCGAGTTGGAATTTTGCGGTACGGAGGCCTGGTCGTCGTCAATGGCAGCGAGTTCTTTGCCATTCCCGGTGGCCATGCGCCGCGAATCACCTCGCACTGGAACATGCGGAACTAGAACTGGGCGTCTGGCAGAGCCAAGAGAGACTGAAGCGATAAAGCGATATCCCCGGCGCGGCAGCGTTTCAATGTACCGCGGGGTATCGGCATCGTCTCCCAGCGTGCCACGGATCTGATTGATGCAGAAATTGATGCCCCGCTCGTAATCCACGAACGTGCTGTCGCTCCAGAGGCAATGCTGAATTTCGTTGCGGGTGACGATTTGCCCAGGCCGCTCTGCGAGAAGCATCAGGACTCGGAAGGGTTGCGGATGAATCTTCAGGCACACACCGGCTTTGCGCAACTCGCCGTTTGCGGCGTCCAGTTCGAAGGCGCCGAAACAAATCACGGAAGGGGTGGGGGCCGAAGACATCATGAATACTCCAGAAGGCCCTGCGTGCGGGGATTGTACCATCCGCCACAATAGCTTTGCTGCCAAAAGCCGAGCGCGATCCAGCCGGAACTAAGGGGCCACGATTCAATAGGATAGGCTCTAACACGATTCTAAGAAGAATCTGACAGGTCCTGTCATTGCCATTTCCATCGTCGAGCGCTTAGCTTCGGGCCCTGCAGAATTTCTATGCAATGAAAACGAGAGAGCAAGGAGAGAAATATGAAATCAAAATCACTTGTGCAGTTCATCGCGATGGCATTGCTTGTTGCGCTGACAATTCCGTTGCAGCTGGGCGGGCAAGAAAATCAGGTGAATCAGAACGAGAAGGAAGAACCGTTTGTGCTGACCAGCACCACCTTTAGAGACGGCGGAAAACTGCCGCTAAGCATGGCTCTCAACGAGAGCGGTTGCGCGCCGGATATCAATAATAACGGCGGGATCGGCGGAGACGAATCACCTCAAATGTCGTGGACGCGTCCGATGCGCGGCACGCGGAGTTTTGTCGTAATCCTGTTCGATCATACAGATGGTTTCACGCACTGGGGGATGTACAACATTTCCCCGGAGGCGACCGGACTTCCGCAAGGCACCGCCGGCATGGCTGGGAGCCCGTTTGGCCAGCAAGTGGACAACGACTTCGGCCTCGGCGAGCAATACGACGGTCCATGCCCGCCAACGAATTTGACTCCCGCAACGCACGAGTATGTTCTTACCGTGTATGCACTCGACGTGGAACTGACTTTGCCAAAGGGATCGGCCGATTTTCCGCCCGACGGCGAGATTTTGTTCCACAAGCTGATTGAGGCTGGACGCGAGGGGCACATATTGCAAAGCGCAAGCATCCGCGGCTTTTTCTCGGCCGGGACTTAGCCAACCGTTCGCAGCTTGACCCCGACCCGTAGAACTCGTTGTTGGTTGGACAGGGGAAGGGATAGCAGGAAGAACCGAATCTACAACGCAATCAGAGAGAAAAACGAGATGAACAACCTAAAATGCCTTCTTTTAACAGCAATGCTGGCCCTCGGTGCAAGTGTGGCGTTCGCGGAAGGCGCCTCGTCATCGGTCGGCACACTTGCCAGTCCGGAGGATTTCTTTTCGACGACGCTGACGCCGGTGGGTGTGACGGGTCGCGCAAGGTAAACCTTTCGGCTGAGGAAGCAGCCATTCACAGGACCGACGCTGACCGGCTCGCCGCTGCCGGCTCGTACGACCTAAATCGCGCGCTCCCGTTCTGGTCCGACGATACGACCATGCTTGTCCCTGGGGTGCCACCGATCGAAGGAAGGGAAGCGGTCCGTAAATACGTTACGGAGTCGTTTGCCACCCCAGGATTCGCCATCACCTGGAAGACTGAGAAAGTGGAAGTCTCCCAATCGGGCGATTTGGCGTACTCCACCGGAACCGACCGAATATCCGTAAATGGTCCTGATGGCAAGCCTCTGACAGAGGAAGGCAGAGGCGTGACAATCTGGAAAAACAGACCGATGGTTCCTGGAGGTGTGTCTTGGACGTGATGAGCCCTGCTGAGGCTTCGAGCGTAAAATGACCTCTTAGCTTTTGCGGTAGGCACCGTCCCTGGCGCACTCGGTTTCCCCGCGCTGTGTCGGGGCGAGTGTTGAATGAAACGATGTACTCCTTGGCCCGCGCCCTTTTCTCCTCGTCTGGTTCGTCGATAGTATGATGCGGTCCGACTCCTCGAGAGCGTGCGCGTCCGCCTTATGGCTTTGGGCCTTCGCAGACCGGTCTCGTTCCCATCGGGTCGAGACGCTCCAGAGGTCTCCCGGTTCTCGTGCATGTTGTTTCTCAGCGTGCGCGGGGTCTAAGACTACGTACGACCGATGGCTCGCTCGCGATTATCGCGAACTATCGTGGTGCCTTTCTCTATCAGCAGAGAGTCGGCATCCTAATTTTGCGTTTTTCGAAGCTCACACCCGGCTCATCGATACACCTGTCTACGCTTCGAGTGGCACCTTGCCATGCCGCCCGCAAGACTGAGGGAGTCTGGATTCCCAGAGTCTTTCTTGGACGTTGATTCAAGCGCAGCGCGACCTGGTCGAGTTGCGCTTGAGAGTAGCCAGAAAGGTCCGCGCCTCAGCTTCGGCAAACCACTGAAAAACTGAAGAACACTTCCCTTGGTCGCCTGGGGCTATAATCTCGTTCAGGTATGTCGTTCGCTTCCGGTTCAAGACTCGGGCACTATGAGATCCTTACGCCGCTCGGCGCGGGCGGAATGGGTGAAGTCTATCGCGCACGCGATTTTAAGCTTGGCCGCGACGTCGCGCTGAAAGTCCTGCCGGACGCTTTCGCGCGCGATCCCGACCGCATGGCGCGTTTTCAGCGCGAAGCGAAGATCCTTGCTTCGTTGAGTCATCCAAACATCGCTGCAATCTATGGTCTCGAAGATTCCGATCACTCCAATGCGCTGGTGATGGAGTTGGTCGAAGGCCCAACGCTGGCCGATCGCATCAAGCAAGGGCCGGTTCCCAGTGATGAAGCTCTCCGCATCGCCAAGCAGATTTGCGAAGGTTTGGAATACGCCCATGAGCGCGGCATCGTTCATCGCGACCTGAAGCCCGCGAACATAAAGGTCAGGAACGACGACGCCGTGAAAGTGCTCGATTTCGGATTGGCGAAGGCTCTGGATGGAGACGAACACTCCCAGGATATATCGACCTCTCCCACGATCAGCCACATGGCCACGCAGGCGGGCATCCTTCTGGGCACCGCGGCGTACATGTCCCCCGAGCAGGCGCGTGGCAAATCCGTTGATCGTCGAGCCGACATCTGGGCTTTCGGGTGCGTGCTCTTTGAAATGCTGACCGGCAAATGCACGTTTGCGCGCGAGACGGTCAGCGACACGCTGGCATCAATCATTAAGGAAGAACCGAATTGGGCTCAACTCCCGGCGGAGACGCCGATGCGGGTTCGCGTGCTCTTGCAACGCTGCCTGCACAAAGACCCGAAGCAACGCTTGCGCGACATTGGCGAGGCGCGCATTTCCCTCGAAGAAGTGCTGGCCGGCGCATCAGAGCCATCGTCGGGTGCTGTCGCCTCTGCATCGCTCTCACGCGCCGCGCTGCCGTGGACGCTGTTTGCGGCCGCGGTAGTAGTGCTCGCCGCTTTGGTTTTCGTCCGCTTCCGCGAGAAGCCGTTCGCCGCGGACGCAGTGCGCTTTCAAATCCCGCTGCCAGAGAAGGCTGTCCTGGGACCTACAGGCTCTTTCGCAGTGTCGCCCGACGGCCGCCAACTCGCCTTTTTCGCGGCGGGCCAGGACGGCGTGCCACACCTATGGATACGGCCGCTGGATTCACTCGAGGCTCACCCGCTCCCGGACTCAGGATCGACCACAAATCCCGCACCATTTTTCTGGTCTCCCGATAGCCATTACATCGTGTTCGCTGCCGGTAGCAAACTCAAGAAGATCGCCGTCTCCGGTGGCCCAGCGCAAACCTTGTGCGACATAGCCGGAAACGCGGTGGGCGGTTCATGGAACAAAGACGGCGTCATTATCTTCGGGCAATTGCCCGGTGGCATCATGCGGGTTTCAGCCAGCGGCGGGCTGCCGTTCCCGCTTACAACTCTCGATCCGTCGCGCGGCGAAACCGACCACGCCTTCCCTTCGTTCCTCCCCGATGGGCGGCATTTCCTTTATCTGCGTCGTTCGGCTCAACCGGAAAACAGTGGTGTCTACGTTGGCTCTCTTAGCGTCAAACCAGAAGCGCAGGATTCTAGGCGGCTTCTCGCCACTGCCTTCCAGCCGATATATGTCCCCTCTTTGAATCCGGAATCGGGGCAATTGCTTTTCATGAGCGAGGCGAAGCTGCAGGTTCAGCCGTTTGACGCCAGCCGCCCACAGCTCACTGGAGAGCCGGTCTCAGTCGCCGAACAGGTTGGCTCCTACCGGGATTACGGGTTCTTTTCGGCTTCGACCAACGGCGTCCTGGTCTATCGGGCGGCAGGAGCGGGCAACACTGTGCTGACATGGTTTGACCGTGGAGGTAAGGTGGTCGGCACGGTGGAGGACCGGGGAGATTACGCCACACCAGCCTTCTCGCCTGACGGATCTCGAGCGGCTATCGGCCGCGTCGATCCCGTAATTGGGAATTGGATCATCTGGATTTTTGATTTCGCGCGAGGCGCCAGTGCCAGATTCACGTTCGGCTCGACGAGCGCATGGTTTCCCGTTTGGTCTCCTGATGGCAACCGCATCATCTTCGCTTCCGATCCAAAAGGCGTATACGATCTTTATCAAAAGTCCACGAGTGGCGCGACTGAGGAGGAACTTCTGCTGACCTCGAACGAGAATAAATATCCCACCAGCGTTTCTCCCGACGGCCACTTCTTGTTGTATTCCTCGTTTGACTCGAATAACAAGTTCAGCCTGTGGGTGCTCCCGATAGGCGGTAACGCCAAACCAATCCCTTTCCCGACGACGGAGTTCGGGGAAATTGACGGTCGTTTTTCACCCGATGGGCATTTCATCGCCTACCGGTCTGACGAATCCGGCCGCTTCGAGCTTTACGTTCGCAAGTTCACGCGCGATTTTTCAGCGGCAGGGTTCAGCACGAGCGGCAAGTGGCAGGTGTCCTATGGCGGCGCCGTTCGGCAAAGGTGGAGTCCCGACGGTAAGGAATTGTTCTACGTGACTCCCGATGGCAAGGTGATGGCTGCTGCTGTCACTTTAAGCCCGACCTTCCAAGCAGGAACGCCCAAGCAGCTTTTCCAAGCTCCAGCGCAGCCCGGTCGCCCCAATGGGGACATCACCGCGGACGGCCGACGTTTTCTATTCCCAGTTCCGGCGGATCCCGCTGCGCAGCCTCCTTTCACCGTCGTGCTGAACTGGCAAGCGGGATTGAAGAAATGAGAATTATGGCGAGCACTAGGGCCGCTGCCTGAAAAATCATTTAGTTATTTGGCCATCGAGCCCACTGCTGGATGGTCGAATAACAGGAAGATATCGGCTTCCGCGGGGGAATTAGCACTCTGAAGTCGGCCACTGTTACTGATGTCATTCAGGAGGAAGGTTTCCGAGGTATCGGACTCAAGTCCCGATAAACGTCAGTCAGAATGGATTGAGCGGCTCCGATTCGCAGGCGTGGGTTGCGGACCTTGAGCGGTATATCATAGTGGTAGTGGCTCCTATCAATGGCGCGAAGAAACATCCTTTCTCTGCTGGAAGGAGGCGATGGACGAACCATCGGCCGCTCGGACCAAGTCGTGGCAATGGTTTCCGACCATCCGGAACTCTTTCCGAAGCTGATCTCAGGTCTGTGGTCCGCACACTCGATCGTACGAATGCGCGCCGCAGACGCGACCGAAAAGGTCACTCGAAAATATGGTGAGCTCCTCCAGCCCTACAAGAACGAACTGCTAGGCTTGATGACCGAAGCCCGGCAACAAGAATTGCGCTGGCATCTGGCAGTCATCGTTCCCCGGCTTCAGCTGAACACCCACGAACGGCAAGTTGCGATATCTTCGTTGAACAGTTATCTGGAAGACCGCAGTTCCATTGTCAAGACCTTCGCTCTACAGGGGCTGGCCGACTTGGCGCAGCACGACCCAAGTATTCGACCCAGAGTAATGGAGATTCTACGCGAGGCTACTCGGAGCGGTACGCCTGCGATGAAAGCTCGCAGCCGCAAGTTGCTGTTTCACTTAGAGCCCGCCTGATGTTCCGGGCTGGATGGGAAGGGTGCCCGCGTCTCCGGACGCCGACTTCTATCATGCGGGGCTGTTCGGACTTCGCTTCATAATCGCCGGCATTCCACTTAACATTGTGATCTTCGTTTCTCTGTCACTTTCTTGTTTTTTTGTTTTCTTTCTCATCCGGCTACTGCTGCGCAAGGAGTGGCTGGCAGTCCTGGTGGCGCTCCTGCTCGTTTCTTTATTTTCGGTATTAGGAAACGGGGAGCATCCGGTTCTGCGTACGGCTTTCGAAGTAGTCGTTTGGGGTATGGCGTTGCTGATTCTGACTCGTTTCGGGCTCCTGACACTTACGGTGGCGCTCTGCTTGAATAACCTTCTGGAAGTTTCTCCTCTGACCACGCATCTTTCGGCCTGATACGCGGGGTCGACAATTTTCGCGTTCTCGGTCATCGGGGCTCTCGCCATTTTCGGGTTTTACACTTCGACGGCGGGGAAGGCTCGGTTTCTAGGAGTTTCGCTCGACGTCTGAGCTGCGGTCGCACCTGCCAATTCTGCCAGCGCTGCGCCCACACGCCTGCGCGAATCAGGAGTTGGAATCCGCGTCGAAGGTCGGCTGATTGAATCACCGACCTGCCTGGTTTAGTTCACTTCGATACACGGAGGAACCTTCAGGTGCATAGCATACATAAAAAACCGGCGGGCAGTTCAGAAGGTGAGGCGGGCGCCGATTTGCGCGGCGAAAGGAATCCCGACCGTGGTGCCGGGGCCAAAGAAATCGCCGAGCGCACCGCCGGCCACGCGCAACTGACTGAGACTGGTGATTGGTTCGGTTGTGGTGCAGGCCGGGTTCGTGCAAACGTCCGTGATGTTTCCGGCCGCCACTTGCGATTGTGGAACGGGCAACGCCGCTACGTTGGTAACGTAATTGGCGCCCGGATTGTTGCGGTTGAAGAGATTGAAGAATTCGATGAACGGCGTCAGCGTCCAGCGCTCGTGGAAATGGATGGGCCGGCTCACTCGCAGGTCAACCTGGATGTAGGGCGTTCCTCTGAATTCATCCAGGCTCGTCGGGACGCCGTTCACCACCGCGCGGTCGTCAAAGTCATCACCAAGCCCGGTCACCGGGACGGTGGTAGTCAAAGTAAACGGTCGGGCGCTTTCCGCCTGCGTCAGCGTAGTTAGCTCGAACCCGCCGGGAATTTTCAGCGTTCCGGCCAAAACGAAACGGCTCAGGACGTCTTCGCCCGATGGGCCGTAATCCCCTTTGCCGAACGGCTTCAGCGGATTGCATACGCCGTTCACATAATCGAAAAGCTCGCCGAGCACGCAGCCCCAGGTTGCGCCTCTCGACAGAGTGTAATTGGCGATCAGATTGAACCGCCGCGACATGTTTCCTTGCAGGTGCAGCAGTAAAGCGTTATAGCTCGAGCGATTATCCGAGCGGAAGACGGTCACGTTGGGAACGTTGTTTCTCTGGCAGTCGATGACGTCCTCGGTAGCAGGACAGCCGTTTCCAGGAGAAAACAGCGGCGAGAACAGCGTGAAGCCCGCTTGATATTGATAGCGCCGAAAGCCGTGGTTTCCCTGCTCGTGTACATAATCGGCGCTCATCATCCACTTCGAGTTGAAGGCGTGTTGGACGCCTCCGGTAATATGAACCGCATACGGTGTCTTGTATCTCGGCGCGATGATGGCCCCGGCTCCGGTGATGGTACCGATGGGGCCGGTCGAGGCGGCCGGAGGCAGGCATGCGGCACCTTGCAGGGTCTGTGTTGCTGTGTCGTAAGTGCACGGACCCGCCAGAGGCTGATTCACAGCCTGTAACGCCGGCACCCAGCCATTCTGCGCCAGATCGTTCGAGTAGATTCCCACGCCAGCGCGAATCACGGTATTTGTAGTCTGCCCGGGCGAATACGCAATCCCCAGCCGCGGCCCGACAGCCCAATCGTAGTCATGCGGAGCGCCCTCGATGAGCGGAATTTGCAGGGCCTGAAGCGTTATGTAAGCCGGATTCTGCAATTGACTCCGGTCGGATGCGGTGAAGAGGCCAAAGCTCCGGTCATAGCGCAAGCCGTAGTTCACCGTGAGCCGAGGCGTGATTCGCCAGGAGTCCTCGGCGTATAAGCCGAGCCGCTGCACGTTCTGCGCAAAACTGCCGTTGCTTGCAGGCGCCACCGCGCAGGTTGTGCCCGGCGACACGTTTGGCGAGGGATTTGGCGTGCATGCCGTCAAGTCCGTGGTGAACTGGCTGGGGTCGGCCGCATAGGCGGCCGGGTCCAGTCCGAACGATACCAGCGTCTCGGCAGTGCTTGAAAGCGCACCATCCAGAACCGGCTCGTGGATGAAATTCACGCCGAACTGGAATGCGTGTGCTCCAGCCGTATGCGTCACGTCGTAGCGAAACTGATATTTCTCCTGCTTGCGCAGCACGGGGAACGCAGTAATGGGTGTGATGAACTGGTTGTCACCAAACGTCTCCAGACCCGATATGGTTGCCGAAGTAGCCGTGAAGGGGAACGCCAGGGCAAAGCCGAGGTTCGAGTTACGGGCTTCGGTGAGGTGCAATCCGCCGGCGCTGAACACAAAGGATCCGACCCATGTAGGGCTCCAGGTAAACTGGTTGCTGAGGACCAGATTCATGTAGTTGTTGTGCGCTTCAGCCCCGGTCGAAGGCAGAGCGGCCTGCTGCACCCCGGCGTTGCGTGTGATGTAGTTGTCGATCGCCGCACGCAAGAACCATTGCGATCGCACGGACTCGGCCCAATCAAATCGAGCGGTGCCCAAGTAGTCGCGGAACGGAACCGGCACAAACGTCGGCACAGCGATGGAGTTGACCACGGTGCCGTTTACGTCCACCAGGCCCTGCGCCGCAAGCTGGGCGAGCGCGTCGAATTGGCTCTGGCTCGCCGGGCTGTAGGCGATGCTGGCGTCTTCGTGAACGTATTCGAGCGACGAGAAAAACCAAACTTTGTTTCGTACGATGGGACCGCCCAGTGTGCCCACATAGTTCTGCCGTGAAAACGGTTGCCTCGGATTCGGAGGGGGGTTTTCGATGGGAAAACGCGCATTGAGCGCAGCGGCACGTTCGTAGAAGGCTTCGTCGCCGTGCCAGTCGTTGTTACCGCGCTTGGTCGTGATCACCACCGAGCCCGCGGTGGTGCGGCCAGTGTCGGCGTCTTCCTGCGCGGTGCGCACGGCAAATTCCTGAATCGTGTCGGGTGAAAAGTTCTGCAGGAAACCGCCAATGTAATCGTCGGAATTGTCGCCGCCGTCGACGGAGAGCTCATTGTTCAGCCCTGAACTGCCGCCAGTTGAAACTGCGGTGATACGCGCTTTCGTGGGATCCGATGGCTCGACTGGCTCAGTTCCCGGAACCAAATAGGCGATGTTGGCAAAACTGCGCGCCGCCAGCGGGATTGTTTCCAGATCCTGCGAGGTGACGACTCCTTGATGGACGGCGCTCGCGAGATCAATGGGCTCGGTGGTGACGGAGGAAGCCTGGGCCTCGACATTCACGATCTGCTCGAGCCCACGCGGTTGCAAGGTGACGGTGACATCCCGCACAGAGCTGACCATCACAGTTACATCGGAGCGCGCTTCCGCAAAGCCCTTCCCATTAACCACCAGGTGATACATTCCTGGAACAAGATTGTCGAAGCGGAATTCTCCCTGTTCATCGCTAACCGTACGGACTTCAACCGGCGATTCGGAAGCATGCAGCACAATCGTTGCCGAGGGAATGCGCGCTTGGCTGGCATCTTGCACGATCCCGCGCAGGCTGCCGTGGAAATCCTGGGCCCTGCTGAACGGACAGGTCACGCATATGGCAGCCGTTAAAATAATGATGTGCCACCACTTCAAAATCGCGGCGGAGTGCCTTGTTTTCGTCGTTTTGCTAACGTACAGGCTCATTTCTGTCCGCTTTCGGCTGCAGTTTGCGGCCAACATTACTCCCCCCCCATCCAATTTCCTAGTCAATTTTCCATAGGAAGTCAAAGTCACCCGTCCCGCGGCACAATGGCGCGGTACGAAATCGGAGCTTGCAAAAGTTCAGTTGACCGCGCATCCGGCGAAGGCTTTCAAGGTTAATGGACTGTGTCGCTGAGAACGGCGAGTTGGAGAGTCTATGCGGCCCGGACCTTTGTAAGCATGCCAAAATCACATCCCTCCAACGTTGAACATCGACGGGACCCGTTGGGTTTCGGCGACGAGATTCTAAGCGTAAGAATCAATCGGGATGCGCTGACACGAGCATGTATTGAACCCACTTGACCGAATGAGCCCACATGCGTGGGGCGAGGATTAGACTGAATGCGTGAAGGCTCAGCTGAGAAAAAAGGGAAGCCCCCAATGAGACTCCCCTTCGCCAGCTGTAAGTTAGCGAGGTTTAATTGCCGCCGTCATCATCATCAGACCTCGCGGGCAGAGTCAGTAGCCACGCTCCCTGACCATGCGAGGCGGCATAAAGTCTGTGCGCACTCGGCACGATGGTGAGCCCCGCAACCTCGATGTTCGGCATTCCAGGTGCCGCCAGTCTCCAGCACTTTTCTTTCGGCACAAGCTTGTAAACCCCGAAGTCGCTGGACGCGAATATATCGTGCGTCACCTCATCCCGCGCGATACCCGTGATCGGCGTATCGACCAGGTCGTAGCTGAGGTCTTTCCACGTTGCTGTGCCGGCGACGGGGTTGTACCGCACCTCAAATACATGGCCAGGCGTGGAGGGTGTTGAGGCGTTGTATCCGCTGTATGATAACCAAGCGCGGTTGCTATCGCGGGGATCGATAAATATCCCGCTGACGAACCTTCCGGGGCTGTTCGTAACCAGAGAATCGAGCCGGGTGAACGTCACCGACGTCTCCGGTTCCGCGTCCGCGTTCTTGCTAATGAGAACGCGTCCCGCCGCCGTGGCGGCCCAAAGCGTGGACGTGTCCTGCGCGGTCCGAGCGACTGCCGCAACATCAATACCCGCTCGGTCGGTGCCGTAATCTGACCCGATCAATTGTCCGTTGGCTGACGGATCGCCCAGCGGCACCCAATCGCCGCAGGTACCCTCAGGATCAACGCCGGTGAATTCGTTGCAGTTTGCACGGAACGCCGCCAGAGTTCGATTTCCTACACCCTGGGTTTTGGTCCGCCACACGTGACCCGTGCCGGCATACAGCGTTGTGTGAGCCTTGTGGTTGGGGTCGGAGATGATCGAAAAGTAGAACTCGGCCGGCTCCGGGAAGATGAAGAAAGTGTCCCCAATGAAATTCCAGTCCGACATCAGGCCGCCGCTGAAATTCGAATCGGGTTCCGGGCCGGCGTAGGTGTGGAATCGATATCGAGGATTCAGCACGTCGAAACCAGACTGGCCGCCATCGCCGAATATCGTCTGGTCCCACTGGGAATGATCTGTATCCGAAATCGTTTCCCAAGTGCCGTTATCCTGCGTTCCGCCCTGGACATCATTGGGGTCAAATGGATTCACTGAGAGGCTCTGGAATTGCAACGTTGTCAGCCCCTTGTTTATGCCCCTGAGCCGCGTGGGAACCAGCGAGAGCAGTTGCTGGCAGCGAGCGAGGAATGCTCCCGACAATCCGCGCGTGCTGCAGTTTGCGGATATGTCGGTCAAGGCTCCGCTCGAACGGATTATGCCGCCGTCGGACGAAGCCCAAAACAGCAGAGGGTTGCTCGGATGAAACACGATCCAATGCTCATCCGGGTGCATCCCATTGGGCTGCACCGGGTCGGTAGCGTCCATGGTCATATCCGTGAACGATACTCCCGCATCAAACGAAAGCACCCAGGCGCGGCCATTGGAAATGCCTCCAGTCTCACCGTAGGAATACGACCCTCCCACGTAAACCATGTCCGGAGCCCCGGGAGGAGTCGCGACCCGGTTGTCGTACCAGCACTGGCCTCCGCAGTCGTTGAAGGCCCCATAGCCGGGGTTAGCCGGATTCGGACTCGACAATACCTTAAACACCGGAGTGGACGTTGTCACATCGTCGCTCCGCGAGAGCTGCGCAGGCGGTGTGCCTGAGGACCCCTCGTAGAGGTACATACGTGTCTTCCCGTTCGGCAGTGTGGTAACCGAAATATCCGGCCGCATCGCGGTATCCAAGGGATTCAACGACGGATTGATTTGCGTCCACGTCTTCCCGGCGTTTGTCGACCGCCAGACTCCGCGGGCATAAGAGCTGGCGTAAACGATATCCGGATTCGAAGGATCAAGCGCGACGCGCCGCACACCGAACGGCGAGCACGGATCATTATCCAAAGCTTCGTTCAGGTCCCCAGTGCATACCGACACATCGCTTGACCCGTCGTGGATGAAGGTCCAAGTGTGACCGCCATCTGTCGACTTATACAAGCCCCACTTCGGCGCTCCCGGTATCAAATCGATAGTGCCATTGCAGCAGACCGACGACTGGCCGCGAAGACCCTGCGTCGTTGCCGCATAAATCGTGTTCGGGTCTCCCGGTTTCACCACGATCGAGCCGATCGCACGCTCATTGAACACCGACTGGCCCATCGGTCCTTCCCAGGTATCCCCGCCGTCCCTGCTTTTGTAGAGGCCTACGCCCGCTTCGCATCCGCTTCCGCAGGCATTCGCCTCGCCCGTGCCAACCCACAGTGTGTCGCCGTCGGGATCGTTTGGATCCATTTCAATGGAGCCGATCGCGTTAATTGCAAAAACCCCCGAGAGATATGTCCACTGTGGCTGGTCATCCATTGCATTCCGAGTCCGCCAAATACCGCCGCCTGCCGGTCCCACCCACAACGTGCACTTGTCCGTCTGGCAATGCGAGGAGAGCGCCATGGCTGTCGTGCGGCTGGCCGCCGGGTAGGCGTTAGGAATATAAGATTCGAAGCTGCGGAGCGGAGTGAACGGGTAGAGAGCATAGCTGGGCCCGAAGGTTTGCCATGGGCCGAGCGTATCGTTGCTGAAATTTTTCCCCGCCATGGCCGCATGGCCTGCCCGTGCTCCCTCGATTCGGTCCGCCGGGATCGTTGTACCTGGGTAGGCGCGGTGCATAAACTCTTGGTGCGCCAGCCCTCCGGGGTTGCTGAGTCCGCCATCTTCTGGAACCGTTTGCGAGAATTTCTTGAGACGCTCGGAAAGTAGAGGTGGCAACGACTCCTGCTCTGTTTCTCCCGCCACCTCTTTCTGTTCCCTCTTGCTCTTCTTCTTGGACTTCGCTTTCTTCACCGCCTTAGGCGTGCTGGCTGATTGCGAATCTTGTGGGCTGCTGCTCGGTTGTTGCTGTGCGGAAGCGCCCGCGGCCATGAGAAAAACGCTCAAGAGTAGTGCAGTAACTGTCTTCATTTCGTTTTGTCCTCCTCGCACGGTGGATACTGTTTCTTGCCCAGTTAGTCTATCTGTGGTATCGGAACAGAATCGTGGCACGCACCCTTGGCGGCCGAGTTTCGACAACTTGCGTACATGTTGAGAAGTCGTGAATTTCAATCAGCTGACTGAGCGAATCCGCTTGGTTCAGCTTCCTTCAGGGAAATTTGCGCCAGTCATTGCGAGGAACATACTACCGCCAGTAGTTTTGTCAAGGACCGACTGGACGCCGCGCCAAGCGGTGCAGGCGCGTGGCCTCGGCCTTATAGACAAAACCCATCCTGCCACTACCACGCCTTTCGAGAATTCCATGGTGAAAGACGGTTTGCTCAGTAATCAGACCGGATTTGGGTACGGTTGATGCTAACCCGACGTCATAAGGGCGGTTCGCATATCTCGCTCTCGCCAGACCATTCGCGCATTATGGACGTCGCGGGCCACAGGGTGCTGTGGGTTTCTCCAGTGAGCGGCGGAAATCCGGAAATGGTCTGCGAGTTTCCCGACCCCGACGTCAGAATTGACTATCCCGTCTCGTCGCCGGATGGGAAGTGGGTCTTGTTTGATCGCTTCAGGCCACAAGGAGGCGACATCTGGGCTATGAGCGGCATGGAGTAACTTGAAGCGTAACCTTACCGGAGATGCCAACCCCTACATCCCCATCTTCATCGCCGCGAAATCCGAGTTCGCAAAGCCGAAATAATCGTCAGAACTTGAGCCTCACTTCACACACAGCCGAATGGATGCTGAGAATTCGCCCTAACTCCCGATGAGTCGTTAATTGTGAGCTGGCCGATAGAATGAACCCTACCGAGATTTCTTCTCTAGCTCAGGTACCGATTCCAATAAAACGTGACCGACGATGGCGAGACTACGAGGGTCAACTTTATCCAACGTCAGTCGCCCGAGCCCTTCGCTTCACCGCGCTTGATCTCAATTGGAAAGGGGAACGAAGATATCCCAGCACCGCTCACGATGAGCCAGTACTTGCCGGGTGTTACTTCAGGATTAGGCGTGAAGTCCACAGTTTCGATTCCGTCTTGACCCACCGCAATCTTGCTCCAGTTCGACGTCCGGGCGTAGAGGACGTTCCCGTGCGAGTCCACCATGCGAATGATGGGATAGTTGGAGTCCATCTGGTCGTCGTCGCCGTAGGCAGCGCCCGACGATTGCCCATCGAGCTGCAGGCCGGTGAGCCGGAACTTGCCGCCACCCAGATAGTTGACGTTGGTAATGAATGGCCGCAAGAACGGATTGGGCGCGTCCTCCGAGGTGTAAACCCAAAGCTGCGAGCTGCTATCGGAGAAGAGCAGCTGGCCTGTGGGAAGAATCAGCATACGCGTGGGATAGGAGCCTTCAAATGGGAGGTTGGCATCAGGCAGGGCAGAAGTGATCTGGTGAATCGAATTCCTCAGCGGATCGAACTCAAACAGCTCCGTGGGATTGCTGAAGGTGCCGCCCCAAGTGATCGCATCGCCGCTGGTCGATGCCGTCGCCGGACTGCTAATGGTTACCTGTGAGGGAGAGTCCACACTCGCGATGTAGGCTCCGCCCGGGATTCCTGTGCCGCTCACACTCCAGAAAACCTGGAAGAGAGCCGTCGAGGGAATGCCGGTAATCACGGGCGAGCCGGCTGTAATGTTTCCCGAAGAAGTGAATCCAGAGGCGCCCGCGTCGGCCGCGAAGATCACGTGGCCGTTGGGCAGGATGGCCCCCGGGGCGTCGTCGGCGCCGAACGGGGATGCGATCCCGTTCAGCGTGCCACTGATGTCCGGTCCGGCTTCCCAGGTATTCCACACAGGATTGTAGAGAGCGGTATGCTGCGTGGCGCCAATTTCGAAAACGCGCCCATCTTGTAGCCGGAGTGATGGGCCAAGTTCGTAGCCTAGATTCGGGCTGCTTAGCTGGGGAATCGTTCCCTCTGCTGTACCGTCCGACGGGCTGATGCTGCGCCATACCCTGGTCTTGGGATTATACTTCTCCGCGTAGCTCCCATTTGTGGCAACGCTCTGGAACAGGTCGTAGTTGACGATCGTTCCCTCGCTGGTCCTGGTCCAGCCTTCCTC
This sequence comes from Candidatus Acidiferrales bacterium, assembly GCA_035602855.1. Taxonomy (GTDB): domain Bacteria; phylum Acidobacteriota; class Terriglobia; order Acidiferrales; family UBA7541; genus Palsa-295. The sequence continues at coordinate 5,540 of DATNLN010000239.1, read as the reverse complement.
ATCGCTCGAGTCCGGGTACACTTTCGTTCCTGAGGGACTCCAGGAGTTCGCGGCAACGTTGTAGATGTAAGTGTTGGCGCTCACCAGATCACCCACAAGGATTTTTCCGCTCGAGAGGAGCGTAGAGGGGTCATCTCCCAGGCACCCAGTAAGTTGATAGTACTCATCGAAGGTAACGACGTTGGCGGTAACCGTCTGCGATGCTGCTGAGGAAATTGTGATCTGCGTGGGCGAATCCACGCTTACGATTGTCGCCGGGAATGGAATCCCGTTGCCGAATACCTGTTCACCCACAGTAAGCCCGGTCGTGTACGGATAAATGCCGGTTATCTCGGCGCTGCCACTCGTTGTGTTCCCGGAAACATAATAGAGGAAAGGGCAGTTGGGCTGATTCGGGTACGCGGTAATAATGGTCCACGCATTGGCAAGAGGATCATAAATCTCCCCCGTGTTCGACCAGTTCGGCAGCAGGCCAGGTCCGCTGTACTCTCCGCCAGCGACAAAGAGCCTGCCATCCGTCAAGACCTGAGAGGCAAAGTACAGTCGGGCAATGGGTTCCGATGCCAGCGTAGTCCACGTGCCGTTAATGTAGCTGCCCTTAGCATCCGGCGTCAATTTCATCCAGCTCTGGCCGTCATAGGCTTGTACGAGGATTGATCCGTCCGTCGCTTGGATCATGATTTGAATACCGTTGGGGCCCGAAGGTGATTGGTTTGTCAGCGGCGTCCACGGAGAGACAGCACTGCCCGTGGAACTCGCGCGCTTGACGGCAGCGCGTGATTGGGACTGAGTCGCACCCTGCGCGGGCGCGTGTTGGGGTATATCGAATGGGTGTGGGATAGGTTTAATTCGATCCTGAGCAGCGACGAACTGGGGCCAAGCGATCACGATCAGTGCCAGAACTGCAAACGATGCCACGACTCTTGTCATCTGCGATTTCATGTCAGCTCTCCTTCTCAAACTTGGATTGCGAAACCCGCGTTGTCGAGGAATCATAAGAGGGGAACTTCGCGCATCGTCACAAAACTCCAACGAAACGGCGCGACATCGGATAGCACGAAAAACCGGATTCTGAATTACTGCTGGGACCCAGGGAATGGCAGGCACAATACGTTAGAACCTTGCCTGAGTCAACGGCCAGAATCGAGGACGCTCTCTACGTTGACTTGCCTTCTGCCCCAACCTAAGATGTCCGCGAAATGGCGGAATCCCCTTCTCGAATCGGGCAGACAATCTCGCACTACCGAATTTTGGAAAAGCTCGGTGGCGGCGGAATGGGCGTGGTGTACAAGGCCGAGGATACCAGCCTGCACCGCTTCGTGGCGCTGAAGTTCCTGCCGGACGAAGTGGAACGCGAACCGCAGACGCTAGAACGATTCCGGCGCGAAGCGCAGGCGGCCTCGGCTTTAAATCATCCCAACATCTGCACCGTTTACGAAATTGGCGAGGAGAACGGGCAGGCCTTCATCGCGATGGAGTATTTGGATGGTGAGACGCTGAAACACCGCATCGGCGGCCGTCCGATGGAAATAGAAACTCTGCTGGATTTAGGAATACAGATCGCGGACGGTCTTGACGCGGCCCATGCCGAAGGCGTCGCGCACCGGGACATCAAGCCGGCGAATATTTTCGTGACCAAGCGCGGCCACGCCAAGGTTCTGGATTTCGGATTGGCGAAGCTGGCGCCATCACTTCGCACTACGCACGGTGCCGGCGTCTCCTCGCTGCCAACGGTCGCAGCGGAACTGCTGACCAGCCCTGGTGTAACAGTGGGCACCATCGCCTATATGTCGCCCGAGCAGGTGCGGGGAAAAGACCTGGATCCGCGCACCGATTTATTTTCGTTCGGCGTGGTGCTGTATGAGATGGCGACGGGCGCGCTGCCCTTTCGCGGCGACACATCGGGAGTAATCAGCGAGGCGATTCTGAATCAGACCCCGGTCGCTCCGGTGCGGCTGAATCCGGAAGTACCGGCGGAGCTGGAGCGAATCATCAACAAGGCGCTGGAAAAAGATCGCGACTTGCGTTACCAGCACGCCTCGGACATACGGACGGACTTAAAGCGCCTGCGGCGGGACACGGATTCGGGCCGGATTTCGTCATCGCGCGCCGAGTCAGTGCAGGACCATATGGCAGATTCTCGAATTTCCTCGGCCACAGCGGCAAAGCCTTCCGAGGAGTCAGAGGGAGCCGCACGAAAGCGATACGTAGTGTTGGCCGCGTGCGTCGTACTTCTGGCAGCAGCTTTTGCGGCGCATCACTTTTGGACCCACTCGACCTCACCGAGCGGCGCCGCAACGATTACGCAAATCAGCCAGTGGGACAAACCGATGAACCGCGTGAGGCTATCTCCTGACGGTCACGCGGTGGCGTTCGTCTCACCGGTAAGGGGAACCGAGCAAGTTTTCCTGATGCTCACTTCGGGGGGCGAGCCTCTGCAACTTACGAATGACGACGGCACCAAGGAAGTGAACAATTTTTCACCCGATGGGAAAGAAATCTATTACAAGAGGTCCACTGGCCGAGATGAGGTTTGGGCAGTGCCGACACTGGGAGGCAATCCGAGACGTGTGGCGTCTGCCAGCTATGTGCTCCCGTCTCCCGACGGCGCGTCCATCTTTTATATGAAGTCTGACAGTCCCGAAATTTTTCGCGCAGAAAAATCCGGAGTAGGCGAAGAATCCCTGTACAAGCCCGCGGGTGCCGGCCAGATTTTCGCCCCGACCCTGGTATTTCCCGGCGGCAACGAATTGCTCGCTGTTGGTTATCGGCGGTACTCGGCGAATTTCCATTTTTACAGAATTAATCTGAGCAGCCATGAGGCGGTTGATTTAGGCGAGGTGTCTGGGAATGCCGACGTCACATGGGCCGAACCAGGGAATAGCGTGCTATTCAGCCGAAACGTAAACGGGCTCACGAACATCTGGAAATACAGCCTGCAGGACCGGAGTCTGACGCAGATTAGCTTTGGAACGGGACCCGACTTCTCACCCATGCCTGACCCGGGAGGCAAAGGGATTTACTATGTGAATGGCAAATCCTCAGGGTTCCTGACCGCCTATCATGTTCATTCAAAGGTAGCGACGGACATTGTGTCCGAGAACGCCACGGAACCCATCCTGTCGCCAAATGGGAAGCACGTAATGTACATCACATCTCCCGCATTCCGGAAGACGATCCTCTGGGCGGTGGAGATTGACAGCGGCAACACGGTGAAAATAGCTAGCGGAGAAGAGCTACAGACCGGGACTTGGGCGTCGGACAATTTCCACCTGTCTTTCGTCGAGTCGGGAACCGGCACCGGGGGCAAGGTTTACATCGTCGGAGCGGATGGCAGCGGCCTGCGGCAACTCCCTGCAATGGGAGGTACGCCCGTTATATCAGTATGGAGCGCCGACCAGAAGTCCGTTTACGTGAGCGTTCAGGAGAAGATGGATACGACACCAGACGTTTGGAAATGGAGCGAGGACGGCTCGCAACCGGAGCGGCTAGCAGACGGCTGCTGTGTGGCCTGGGACGACGACCCCAGCGGGAGGTATTTACTGGGTGTTGTCGTACATGGGGAGAAGACCGGAGTCTACGAGGTGTCCACCTCTGACGGGAAATGCATTCCATTGCTCCCCGGCGTGGCGACGGAAACCGCGGTATTTGCTCTGGATGGCGAGTCGTTCTTGTATGCGCTTGCTTCTCGCGGTGAAGTCACGATTTACCGTCAGCCATGGAAGGATGGCAAGCTCATTGGGGGAGTGCAGGTCGCGTTGAAGGTTCCCTTTACTTTTTCCATGGACTACGGTTACGCGAACGCCTACGATTTTTCGCGGGACCTTTCCACCATCGTATATGCGCGCCCCAGCGGTCACGCCGATCTCTATCTTCTAATCCAGAAATAAATCCTGGTCCCGCTGCTCGTCTTCGAAATGGCTTCCCAGATAGCAATCAGCCATTCCGGGATGGCCTAGGTCCTGGCCGAGTAGGCCCGGGGAGTTTCACCCGAGCCTCTCACGGAACCGCGCTTGACTCCCGAGTTCGCAAAGCCGAAATAATCGTCAGAACTTGAGCCTCACTTCACACACAGCCGAATGGATGCTGAGAATTCGCCCTAACTCCCGTTAATCGGGTGCTGGCCGATAGAATGAACCCTACCGAGATTTCTTCTCTAGCTCAGGTACCGATTCCAATAAAACGTGACCGACGATGGCGAGGCTACGCGGGTCAACTTTATCCAACGTGTCCTGCGGTGTGTGCCAATACGTGTTCTCAACGTCTTCGAGGTCGATAATATCGCACGCGGAAATTCCACGATTTATGAACGAGAAATGGTCGTCTCCGCCCACCAGATAGTTTTCATTTACAAAAACGTTGCTGTATCCCAAACGTGCCGCAGTGGCCCAAATCAGGTCTACGAGCCACGGCGTAGAGCCCCTCTTGCGTTGTGCATCCGTATCGCGTTTTATCCTCAGATTCGCAGGGCCAATCATGTCAGCGAGAATCATGGCGTTTACATTCTTTAGTTCGCCTGAGAGGGCCATGCTGGCGGCCATCTCGCGGCTGCCAAAAGTGCTGTTCGTGTTCGTCCACTGAATACTGGTCTTGTCCGGCCAGTTCTCTTGGGCCTCCTCTCCGTCAAAAAAGACCACCCAAATGTTGAGTTTGCTCTGACTCTTACGGGAACAGAGTATGCGTGCAAGTTCCAACATCGTGCCAGTTCCTGAGCCTCCATCATCCGCACCAACAAAATTAGGCAGGCGGACGGTATCGTAATGAGTGGCGAACAGAACGATGCCTTTGCCTGTTCCGGGAACCTTGGCGATGATATTTTTCATCGGTAAATCGCCAATGGGCGTCGAGCCGTGAAAATCATGTTCTTCCACACGGCAGCCGTAGCTCTTGAGTTGTTCGATGATGTAAGCCTGCGCCTGATGAATCCCATCGGAACCGGGTGGGCGTGCGCCAATTGCAACGAGGTGGCGGACATGTTCAAAAGCTTGCGCACCGTCAAAGCCGCCAGTGGCGGAAGGCGAAGGCGCGGAAAGTTGAACCGTTGCATTCTGTCGGGATTGTTCTTGGCTGCCCGCATTGCTTGCGACTACCGGTTGCCTACTGCATGCCACAAACGATAGAACTGCTAGCATCGCGGCGACGACAGTAAGTCTCGCCATTGCTCTCCTTCAGAACCATGAGTGCAATCCTTAATTCCTAGCGCTCGCGCGCTCTCAATGATATGTGGACCCAAGGGTAAAAGCCGTCGAATCTTTTCCATTCACCTAAGTTCGCGGCTGTGTCTGCGACAGAGACGAACGCCACAGCATTGGCAGGCGTACGGTCTCACGGAAAATATACGTGACTCGCCCTGGAGGAGGATTTCAGATCTCTTGAGACTGGCCGGATCGTTGAAGGACTTCCTGGTTCAATCAATTCTTAGTTCCATGAGTCGTTGGACGGGCTGAAGTGCCGCAAACCCTTCACACCGCTTTGCCACCGGTTCACGCTCATTCCTGAAAGCTGTTCGCGATACTTGAAACCCAGCTGCGCGAAATCAA
>DATNLN010000219.1:0-9907 GCA_035602855.1 Candidatus Acidiferrales bacterium | reverse complement strand
TGCGGCCTCCAGTTGCACCGTGTGCAGCAAACCATCCAGATCAGCGCGCGAAAGGTAACGGCCGTTGATCACCACGCTGCGAATCTTGCGCGTGTTGCTGATTGCATCCAGCGGGTTCGCATCCAGCAGCACCAGGTCCGCACGCTTGCCCTTCTCGATCGTCCCGGTATCCGCGAGTCCCAAATACACGCCGGCATTGCGCGTCGCCGCCTGCAAAGTTTCCATCGTAGACAAGCCGGCGCGCGCGAGAAGCTCCAGTTCACTATGCAGGCTGAATCCAGGATAGACGCGCACTCCCGCCGCCGTGTCCGTCCCCGCCAGAATGAGCACGCCCGCGCGGTGCATCTCACCCACCATCCTGAATTCGGCCCGCACGAAGGCTGCGCGCTCCCCGACCGGATCGGTGGACCAGCTTTGCAAAATGTCGCGCGTAAACATCGGCCAGCTGCGCTCCCGCCACGCAGCCGGCGCATACTTGAGCAGCGGATCGGGCCCCGCGTTGGTTTGCTCGATCAGCCATTCGCCTTGTTCCCAATAAAGCGTCGGCACCTGCCAGGTCCGATTCTTGAGGAATAACGCGATGAGCGCTTTCGCTTTCGCCGGATCGTAGGTGGACAAAAAACGCCCGCGACCAGGCCCGCGCGGCTTCGACATCAATTCAGCTTCAACCGAAGAGCATCCCTCGAACACTCCCGTCAGATGCTCGATGCTTTTCTGTCCGGCGCTAGAAGCTTCGGCGGCGCGAACTGCGTCCGGCACATGTCCGGCGAACACGATGCCCTGCTTTTTTGCTTCCTCCGCAGCCGCGAAATATCCATCGCGCGGAACCAGCGATTGAATCTTGATGAAATCCACTCCATCGGCCTTCAGTTCGTCCACAATCCTTCGTCCGTCCGCGGCGTCCTTCACGGGCGCCGAACTGGGAAACGCCGGCACCGGACCATCAAGCATCGGCCCCGCGATAATCATCCGCGGCCCCAGCATGTCGCCGGAAGCAATGCGCGAGCGCCATCTCTTGAGCGGCCCGAGGTCGCCGCCCATGTCGCGCACCCCAGTAATTCCATTCGCGACAAACAGCAACGGGCTCACTTTTTCGTCTTCCGGAATCCAATCGCCGAAAATCTCATGCACGTGCATGTCCCACAGGCCCGGAATCAGAAATTTGCCACGCGCATCCACCACCCGCGCGTTCTTCGGCACGGCGACGCTAGCGCTCGGTCCAATCTCGACGATGCGCCGATCCCGAACGATCACAGTCAGGTCGGGCTGAGCAGGCGAGCCTGTGGCATCAATCACCGTGGCGTGCACAAACGCGAGAGTTTCATCCGGAGGAACCGCCGCGACCAATACCGCTGCCGCCGCGATGATCGCGACAGCCAAGAACAAACCCATAATTCGCATTTTCATGGACACTTCACCGGGCTCGCAGAACGAGTCGGGCATAATACTCAAGGGCTCAGATTCTGGGAAGGTATTTTGGCAGGCGACTTGCGATTTCCGTTGGGTTTGCGGATGGAAACGCGGAATCGATCAGACGGATTGGCGGTGGGTTATAAGGCAGTCGAGACGGCGGTTCCAGCTGCGGCAAACACGGAAGACATCTCGGCGCGCGCCAGCGGCCGGAAGCGCTCCACCACGCGCGCATCAAACTGCGTCCCGCTCGCTTGCAACAAGCTCCCCTGCAACGTGCGGCGCCCGTTCCGCCGCGCGCGTGCTGTAGACTCCTGTTCAGGTCCTCCAAGTCGACCGCCGAATCTCCGCCGCCGCGACCTGTCCCAGGCTTCCCTTATTAAGGTAGGAGCGCACAACGCAACCGGCGATAGGCCGCGGGCGGCCGACAGCCCTGTAAGTTACTGGTACTAATGTATTAACGCGCGATAAATCGCTGAAGAACATACTCCCGTGCCGGCTAAGCGCACCCACCCCTCGCAAAGGAGACCCTCGTTCATCCGGCCAGATTCACCACCGTCCTCATTTGACGATCGCCGCTCCTCGACCCGCAAACTGATCCAGAATCTGATCAAGCTCTTGCGCGCGGATGGGCTTGGCCAAATAGCCATCCATGCCGCCTGCCAGACAAAGCTCCTGATCGCCCTTCATCGCGTGCGCCGTCAAAGCGACGATCGGCTGATGTCCACCCGTGATCTTTTCCTTTTCTCGAATCCGCGCGGTCGCTTCCATGCCGTTCATCTCCGGCATCTGAATATCCATCAGCAGCAAGTCATAGTTGTCCTTCTCCAGCGCAGTCAGAGCTTCGCGCCCAGTTGCCGCAACCACCACGCGATGCCCTCTTTTTTCCAGCAAGCGCGTCGTCACCCGTTGATTCACCAGGTTGTCTTCGGCCAGCAGTATGCGCAAAGTTTCGCTAGCAGCCTGCGGATCCTTCACCGAGCCAAGTGTAACCAGCGGAATCGCGCTGTGCTGCTCGCGCGCGCCCACCACCCGCGCAATTGCCTCGCGCAATTCTGAAAGCCGGATCGGTTTCAGCAAATAGGCGGAGACGCCCAATCCCTTGCAACGCGCTGCGTCTCCGCGAGACTCCGACGAAGTGAGCATCATGACGGTGGCAGTGGATAATTCCGGCAGCTGCCGGATTCGCTCGACCAGCTTGAAGCCGTCCATTCCCGGCATGTGCATGTCGGTGAGAATCAGCGCATAGGGTTCGCGAGCCTTTCCCGCGGCACAAAGTTCCGCCAGAGCTTCGTCTCCGCTTTCTACCGACTTCGCTTGCATGTCCCAGCGCTTCAGCATCCCTTCCAGAATCCGGCGATTCGTAGCATTGTCATCGGCGACAAGCACTTTGATGCCGTGCAGAAGTTCGGGCGGGGCGGTCGTTTCCATCTGCGTTGTTCCGCCGACGCGCTTGAACTGCACCGTGAAATGGAATTGTGTTCCTCGGCCAATTTCACTTTCTACCCAGATCTTGCCGCCCATCATGTTCACTAGGCGCGAGGAAATGGTCAGACCTAGCCCGGTCCCTCCGTACTTGCGCGTCGTGGATGTATCGGCCTGCGTGAATGGATCAAATATCAGTTTTTGCTTTTCGGCCGGGATTCCGATCCCGGTATCGGATACCGTAAAGCGCAGCAGGCGATCGTCGCCATCTTTGCTCGCCAATTGGACGCTCAGCGCCACTTCGCCTTTATGTGTGAATTTGATCGCGTTCCCCACCAGGTTCGCCAGCACCTGCCGCAGGCGGCTGGAATCGCCTTCCACCACTTCCGGCACGTCGGGCGCAATCTCGCATAGAAGCTCCAGTCCCTTTTCGTCGGCGCGCAATGCCAGCGTCTTCAGCGTCGTTTCCAGGCAATCGCGTAAATTGAAATCCGCCGCTTCCAGGTCAATCTTGCCCGCTTCGATCTTGGAGAAATCCAGAATGTCGTTGATTACCGTAAGCAGCGAATCCGACGACATCTTGACCGTTTCCAGATACTCCCGTTGCTCGGCGGTTAGGTCGGTATCCAGGGCCAGATCCGTCATGCCGATAACGCCGTTCAGCGGTGTGCGAATTTCGTGGCTCATGTTGGCGAGAAATTCACTCTTGGCCCGGCTGGCTGCCTCGGCGGCTTCCCTGGCTCGCTGCATCTCCTGCTCTGCTTTCCGCCGCCCGGTGATGTTTCGGCCCACGCCGACGATTCCGGTTACCTCACCGCGGTCGTCCAGCAGCGGAACCTTGGTGGTCAGCAGAAAAATTTTGTCGCCCTTCTCATTGATACATTCTTCTTCGCGATCGAAGAGGGGTTGCTTGGTGCGCATCACGTTCTGGTCGTTTTGCAAATAAGCGTCCGCGAGCTCTTTCGCGTAAAAATCGCGGTCCGTCTTTCCCAGCAATTGTTCCGGACCCGGCACGCCGACCGAACGCGCCAGCGATGCATTGCCCACCACAAAGCGGGATTCCACGTCCTTCACGTACATGAAGTCAGGCACGTTATCAATCAGCGCGCGCAATATGCGGCGTTCCTCGTGCAGCGCGTCTTCGGCTCGCTCCCTCTCGTTTGCCTCATCCTGCAATTCCTGCGTCCGTTCCTTGACACGGACTTCCAGCCCGCTGTTGGAGACCTGCAGAGCGGCATCGCGATCGCGCACGCGATCGAGCATTTGATTGAATGACCGGATCACTCGCGCGATTTCATCCGACCCGCGCGGAACCGCCCGCAGCGTGTAGTTTTCCTCCTGCGAGACCCGCCCGGCCACGTCCGCCAATTCCAGCAGCGGCCCGGTAATGACGCGCAGTAAACTTGCGGAGATCAGATATGTCACGAAAATGGAGACGAGCAACACCAGGCTGGCGATCTTGGCAAACTCCCACATGGTGGCGTGAAATCCGCTCAAGTCGGACACGATCGCGATCGACCCGGTTTGCTCGCCGTTCAATGTGACGGCCCGGAAAAGCGTGAAGGACTCCGCGCCAAAATACGCGCCATCGCTGTGCCATGCGGGCATCTTGAAACGACGCTCCGGGTTCGCGCGCCGGTATTCCGCGAAGATGTTTCCGCGGCTGTCGTAGAGACACGCGCCCAGGATTTGATGATCCGTCTGTAATGCCCCCAGCATCACCCGCGCGGTTTTCGGATCATCGAATGCCAGCGACGCCGCCGTATTCGCGCCCAAAGTGTCGGCGAGGGTGGAAAGCTCTCTTGCGATATCGGCGCGAAAGCTGGCGCGTTCGTAGATTCCAAATCCCACTGAAGCCAGCACCAGCGCGAACAAGCTCGCGGATAGCACCAGCAGAGCCAGTTTTCTTTGGATCGATGCGCTCTCAAAAAGCATTGGCTTCCTCGTTACTCGTGATTCCCGATTACCGTCTGGGCCAGCAGCAGCAGCCGCGAACTAATCCTCAATTTGGCCTGCTCGGCTGCTTGCACATTGATTTCAAACCGCACCTTGTTCTCCACCAGGCAGAAACCGATCATTCCCCCTTGCTCGACGAACCCGTCGGACTCCCCAACGGTCAAGGTCGGCCCGTCCTTCAGCTCCTCCAGTACCCGGCCGAGCCGCGCCGCATCACGCCTGCCGACAAAAAGCACCTGGCAGCCTTGAAAACCCTCCGCCGGCTTTAAATGCCGCACGCGCAGCGGCCGGCTTCCCACGGATTTTCCCTCGAGCGTCACTTCAAGATCCCCGCGAAACGGATCCTCGCCCAGCATGCACAGAGTCAGCGGATCCGCCTGATTTCCCGGCTCACCCCCGGGCCACTCCACCAGCTGCACAAAGTGAAAAAGAAACGCCGCCTTCACATGATATTCACCCGCTTGCGATTGCGCCCGGGCGAGGCGCGCTGGGCCCGCGACAGTCACGCTCAGCAGCACGGCAAGAATCGGGAGCAGGCAAACGAGGAGCACGCGGCTGCGCAGGCCAGCGTGATTTGCCGCCGCCCGGCCGTCCGCTCCGCTCCGATCTTGGTTAGCTAGCCGCTGCACAGAAGGTCCTTGCTCAGAATCGCCAAGTTAACTTCGCGTATCCGCTGCGTTTCATGTAACTGCTGAAACCGGTTCCTCCCGTGCTTAAAAACTCGATGTGGTGATCTTGCGCAAGATTCTGTCCCACCAGGCTCGCTGACAGGTGCTCGCGCAGGTGCCAGCTTATCTGCGAATCGATTCGTGTGTACGACGCCACCGCCGGATTCGCTAGCCGCCCCACGAAATTCGCGCTGACGTCCCACGCCAGACCGTGCAGCAGAGCCACATGCGAACCCAGGCGCGCCCATTGGCGCGGGCTGCTGCCCTGGTCGGCTGCAACCGACATCGTGTCCTGGCTCGAAGGATCCAGATGCAGATGGATTCCCTCGAAAGCGTAGGCGGGAGCGAGCGTCCAGCGGCTGGTCACTTTCCAGGTTGCAAACGCCTCGATCCCGTGCGTTTCACCGCGCATCAGGTTTTCGTATTTGAGCGGCATGACGATGTGCGGAGGCGGCGGATCCGTCTCCGAGAAAGTTGGCTCAGGCTCGGAGGTTTGCAGCTGACTGTAGGAATTGTAATAGGCGGTGAGATTGACCGACAGACGGTCCTGCAACTGGATCCGGTACCCGGCTTCGTAATTCAGCTCGTGCTCGTCTTGAAACGCGGGGTTGCCGACAATTCGGATCAGGACCGGCGGGCCGCCGGGCGGAACAAAACCGTTAACCGTGAGTTGTGAAGCTGTATCAATTTCCGAGGGCGTGCGCAGCGACCTGGAAATCGCCGCCCACACCGTTTGCTGTTGATGCAAAGCCCAGGTGGCGCGGAGCGTGGGCATCACCCCGAACCCGGTGAAGTAATTGTGCTCGATCTTCGCGCCCGCGATGAGCGACAAGCGCTCGGGAATCAGCGCGACTTCGTCTTGTGCGAACGCACTAAAAAGCTGCGTGTTCAGATCCGCCGGATTCAGCGAAAAGATCAGGTTGCCGTCGGTCGTGGACGAAGAATAGCGATAGCCGACTCCCCAGACTACATCCTGGCGCGAGCCCCATCGAAAATGATGCGCGAAATCCAAATCGAGCGTGTTGCGCGTTTCACGCAGGGCATCGTTGCGACGGTAACGATCGAAGGAGACCTGCAGCGATGTGTCCGACCGCTCTGACTGGCGATGAATCCAATCCGCCTGAATATATCCGCCGGTCGCATTCGATTCGTTGAATTCGGCCTGCACGGCCGGCGAAGCGATCGAATTCACCGTGCCGGAGATGTCGCCGCTGCGCGAACTATAGATGTCGCCGGTAACGGCCAAGTCATCTTTCGCCGAAAGCTTGCTATCAATGCGGAATCCGCCGCGCAGAACATGCCAGCCATCGCCTCCATTTCCGCCCGAGAGCCCGGGCAGATGATCTTGATTGAAATACTTGGCGAATACGCGGTAGTCGGTGCTCTTGCCGGCAGCTCCTCCGTACTGCAAAGTGCCGAATCCCTGGTCCAGGTTTCCAGCTCCTGCTACAACCATTCCTCCGCGACTTTCTGAAGCTTTGCTCGTGATGATATTAATGACGCCATCGACCGCGTTGGCTCCCCATGTCGCTCCGCCCGGGCCGCGTATCACTTCAATTCGCTCGATGTCTTCCAGCGGAACGTCCAGCACATCCCAGAAAGTCCCCGAAAACGTCGGCAGGTAGACGATGCGCCCGTCCAGCATCACCAGCAGCTTGTTGCTGAATTCACCGTCGAATCCCCGCACGCTGATCGCCCAGATGTTGGAATTGATCTGGGCAACATTGACGCCCGGCACCATGCGCAGCAAGTCAGGAATGTTGTTTGCGCCCGAACGGCGAATGTCTTCCTGCGTGATCACGAAAATGGCCGCGGCCGTCTGCGATACTTTCTGCTCCTTCTTCGAAACCGAAGTCACCTCCACGTTCATCAAGTCCTCGACGCTCAGCTTCGAGAGATCCTCCGGCGGATTCTGGGCCCCCGCGGAAATCGCCCAGGACGCTGCGAGCAGCAGCACAACGCCTCCGCGCACCCTGCGCATCCCGAATTTCGCCGCGTTGATCCTCACCCCTTCGCTGGCGCCGGCGCGCGAGAGCTCGACCGCGAATTTCCCGCTGCGCGAACCTTGCCGTCCGGCTCTGGTTTTCATCACGGTTCGTCCTGGTCCGCTCTGATTTTGTAATCACCGCAACGGCCGGGCTGTCCCGGCTGTGGGATCCGCACACTTTGTTGCCATCGCTCCTGCGGGGCGCACCGAGCGCCGCTATCCGGCTCGGAATCCCGCATGACACCGCCCAAATGAGTACGGCGACACCAGGCGCGCAGAGGTGCGCAGGGGTCCAGCGTTTGTCGAAGGGGGTTACATCTTGGGAAGTTCGAGCGCTTGCACAACTCTGGCAAGCGCCCAAAGCGAGAGGTGATCCCAGGTCCAGCTGGTTCAGAACTACTGCTTCGTTTTTATCACTTCCGCAAATCCCATAAGGTTAGAACTAGCATCGCCGTGACGTATGCGCCACGTCCCTGGCGCCCGTCGGTTGCATTCGGACAGGGAGCCCGCACCTGCAACCGCGTCCGCACTCGTGACGGCTCCGCCGTCTGCCGGCAGTCGCGCCCTGCGCCAGGCAGGCGCACAGTCCACAAAAAAGGATAGAATCGTCCGGCTCCTGTTCGAGCATTTGGGAGGTTTATCAATGGCCGCGCGTCACCGGCAAATATTTGTCCTGCTCGCCTCAGTTCTGCAGGTGATGTTTCCGCTGGTTTCTGCCGCGCAGCAGCAGCCCGCGGCCGCCCCCGCTCCGTTGCAACTCACCTTGAAACAAACCGTGCAGCTCGCGCTAAAGCAGAATCCCCAGCGTGTCATCGCGCAACTCCTGGTATCTGAAAGCGATCGCAATAGTCAGATCGCCCGCGCGGCTTTGCTTCCTCACGCGGGCATCTCCGCTTCCGGCTCGCTCAACCAGTACAACGTGCAAAGCATCGAGCGTGCACCGAAGCCCGCAGAGCTCGGCCCGTTTCAGATCATCGAAGCGGGCCCCACTTTTTCGCAATCGATCCTGAACTTCCAGCAAATTCGCGGATACCAGATCGGCCGCGAAGGCACCCACCAGGCGCGCGCCGACGAACAAACGACGCGCGAAATTGTGGTAAATGCCGTGGTGGATCAATACCTGCAGATTCTTCGCGCCCTAGCCACGCGCGACGCCGCGAACGCCCGTGTCGCGCTCGCCGAGCGCCTCTACGAGCAGGCCACCGAGCTGCAAAAAACCGGCGTCGGACTGAACATAGACACGGTGCGGGCCAACGTCGAACTGCAGAACGAGCGCCAGAATCTGATTGATGCCGAAACGCTCACTCACACCACCAAGTACGGCTTGGCCGCTCTGCTCGATCTTCCTCGCGACCAGGATCTGGAAGTCACCGACCACCTCGATTTCTACGATCTCCCCGCCCTGGAAAAAGAAACTCTGCTCAACCAGGCGTTAACCATGCGCCCGGAGATTCGTTCGCTAAATTCGCAGCAGCGCATCGCTAAGTTGACGACAGATGCGGCAGGCGAACAGCGCCTTCCGCAACTGGATTTCTCCGGATTCTGGTTCTATCAGGGATCCCGCTTTGGCAATGGCATTCCGGCTTACACCTACGAGCTCTCGGTGCAATTTCCACTTTTCACCGGCGGGCGCATCCGCGCCGAAGAAGCCCGCGCCAAGCTGGAAGAGCAGCACGTCGCGGAAACTCGCCGCCAGCTGGAAGCGCAAATCGTCAATGAAGTAAAATCCTCGCTCGATGAACTCAGGGCCGCGAGAAATTCCGTGGATGTCGCGAATTTAGGTCTTAAGCTGGCTCAGGAGGAAGTCGCGCAGGCGCAGCGCCGTTTTGCGGCCGGTGTCACCACCAACGTCGAAGTCATCACCGCACAGGACGCTCTGGCTCGCGCCAGCGACAATCAAATCGGCGCACTGTATCAATTCAATTTGTCTCGCGCATCACTCGCCCGCTCGACCGGCGAGATCGAAGCCATGTATACGAAGTGAAAGGTGAACCGGATCATGAGCTCCACGCCAACGCCGCCCCTACCGCCAACGCCACAACCCGCCGCAGCCGCTCCTGCTGCCGCGTCACAGACTCCGCAGCAATCTTTTTCCTTGCGCCGCTGGCTGCAAGATTTGCCTCCCATCGTAAAGGGCGCTGTGCTCGTCGTGCTCATCGCGCTCGCAGTCGGCTGGTACATATTCAACGGCCGCGTCACCACCGACGACGCCCAAGTGGATTGCCACATCACCGCCGTCGCTCCGCAGGTTCCGGGCTACGTCGTCGACCTGCTCATCAACGACAATACTGCGGTCAAGGCAGGCGACCTCCTGGTGCAAGTCGATCCCCGAGAATATGAAGCCGAAGTGGCACAGGCCAAAGCCAACCTCGAGTTCGCCGAAGCCCAGGCAAACTCGGCACAAATCCAAATCGGCCTGACGCGCGCAACCACCGCTCACAGCACCAGCGGAGCCGCCCAT
>DATNLN010000192.1:0-3872 GCA_035602855.1 Candidatus Acidiferrales bacterium | reverse complement strand
CGGAAGGGCAACGTACCCGTCGCCATCTCGTAGAGCACCGCACCGAAAGAGAACAAATCCGTGCGCGCGTCTAGTTCCTTGGCGCGGACTTGCTCCGGAGACATGTACGCCACCGTGCCGACGGCCGTTCCCGGACTGGTGAGAAGTTCCGCGCTCACCGCCGCGGGATCATTGGTGGCGAGGGTGGCGTCGGAGCCAGGGCCTTCGGGTTTCGCGGTCTGCTTGGCCAAACCGAAATCCAGGATTTTCGCGTGCCCGCGTTTGGTGATGAAGATATTCGCGGGCTTGATGTCGCGGTGCACGATGCCCTTGGCGTGCGCGGCGTCCAGCGCGTCGGCAATTTCGATGCCGAGGTCAAGCAGCGTCTCCATTTCCAGCGGGCGGCCGGAAATGCGATGCTTCAGCGTCATGCCTTCCAGAAATTCCATGGCGATGAACAGATGGCCGTCCTGCTGGCCGATTTCGTAGATGGTGCAGATGTTGGGATGGTTCAACGCGGAAGCTGCGCGAGCTTCGCGGCGGAAACGTTCCAGGGCTTGCGGATCGCGCGCGACATCTTCGGGGAGAAATTTCAGGGCGACGAAGCGGCCGAGCTCGGTGTCTTCGGCCTTGTAAACGACACCCATGCCTCCGCCGCCCAATTTTTCCAGGACGCGGTAGTGAGTGATGGTGCGGCCGATCGGCGACTGGGGTTCCGTCATGAGTGGCGCACATCTTAGGATGCGAGCGAAGGCAAGTCAACGAAGACAGAGCCTGTGTCGCTGCAAAATGAGAATGTCCGGTTTGCGCAAAGTAGAAATGTCCGCCTTTGGGGCCGAGAGCCCTGTGGACAAAATTTGCCGGGCAGCACGGCCGCCCGGGTGCGCTAGAATCGGTATTTTTCGCGAGACTAATTGTTGTCGAATGTCATCAAAGTTTCGAGGTGCTTGATGCAGACATCCAATTCGCTGAAGACTCTATTTGCGATTCTTGCCGTGCTTGCCGCAATTTACGCGGGTAGTTCACTTGCGCCGGCTGGAGAGCGATTTGATTCCACTGCGGCTGCTGAAACCCAAAGCCAGGCATGCGCGAACGATGATAGTGGATTGAAGTTACCTGCCGGCTTTTGCGCAACGGTATTCGCTGACGGTATCGGGCACGCTCGGCACCTGGTGGTGTCGCCCAGTGGAGTGGTTTACGTGAACACCTGGTCTGGGCGCTACTACGGCAACGACACGCCGCATGCAGGCGGTTTCCTGGTAGCTCTGCAAGACAAGAGTGGCACGGGAAAGGCCGATGTGATTGAGCGCTTTGGTGAGACCGTGCAGAGTGGCGGGCGTGGCGGCACAGGCATCGGGTTGTATAAGGATTCGATCTACGCCGAGATCAATGATCGAATCGTGCGATATTCCTTGTCCGGCGGCGCTATCGCACCGAGCAGCTCTGCCAACACCATTATTTCCGGATTGCCTCTGACGGGCGACCATCCGATGCATCCCTTCATCATCAACGACGAAGGGTCGCTGTACGTGGACGTGGCCACCGCGACGAATTCTTGCCAGCTGAAAAATCGCACACTGAAATCGCCGGGCGCTGACCCCTGCACCGAACGGGAGACGCGCGGCGGCATCTGGCGCTATGACGCGAACAAGACGGACCAAGCTTTTTCACCTGCGGAGCGCTTCGCTACGGGAATTCGCAATGGCGAGGGTTTTGCGATTGACGGAAGCGGGCGATTGTTTGTGACCCAGCACGGACGGGACCAGCTGCACATGAACTGGCCCGACCTGTATAAACCGGATCAGGAGGCGACGCTGCCGGCCGAGGAGTTGTTGCTGCTGAAGCAAGGCGGCGACTATGGCTGGCCCGAATGCTACTTCGACGCATTCCTGCAAAAGCTGGTGCTGGCGCCGGAGTACGGCGGCGACGGCGGCAAAAAGATCGGCATATGCGCGGACAAGATCGCGCCGGTTGCCGCATTTCCCGCGCATTGGGCGCCGAATGCGATGGCGCTTTACAACAAGACGCAATTTCCGGCGCGCTACCATGGCGGCGTCTTCATCGCGTTCCATGGATCGTGGGATCGCGCGCCCTATGCGCAAGGCGGCTACAACGTGGTTTTTCAGGCGCTCGCCGGAGAGCACGCATCCGGGCCGTGCGAAGTATTCGCGGATGGTTTTGCCGGAGCCTCCGAGTCGCCGGCGCAAGCCGCGCATCGTCCATCTGGTTTGGCGGTGGGACCGGACGGCGCGATGTACGTTGCCGATGATGTGCGCGGACGAATTTACCGGATTGTCTATCTTGGCGGAGCCGAAGCTGGCGCCGCGAAAGTGGCGCCGTGTCCGAGCTTGACCGCTGCGCCAGGCGAACCCGTTGTGGCAGCCGCGAAACCGCCAGAGGGCACGCATCCGGATGCTGGTGCTGCCGCTTCGGCAAAGGGCCATGCTGCGGTGCCCGAAGGCGCGACACCAGCAATGGTGGCCCTCGGTGGGCGCATATATCACGGCCAAGTGGGCGGAGCGGCTTGCACGGGCTGCCATGGTGATAGTGGTGAAGGCACTCCTTTGGGGCCTCCGCTCGCAGGCAAGAATAAGAAATGGTTGTGGAGCGATGGCAGCTTCGCGGGAATCGCTAAAACGATCACCGACGGTGTGTCGCAGCCGAAGGAATATCGCAGTCCGATGCCGCCGCTGGGTGGGGCGCAACTTACGCCGGAGCAAACCAAAGCACTGGCAGCCTATGTCTGGAGCTTGAGTCATCGCGCACCGGCCAACACGAATTAATGGCCTAAGTCCGGTGCAATGACTCGAGTCTGTTTGGCTTATAACTGGCGCAGAAAGTCGAGCATCGCTTTGTTGACCTCAGCGGGGCGTTCCTGCTGCGTCCAGTGGCCGCAACCCGGGAGCATCAGCGTTCCGCGAAGTTGTGGCACGAAGTGCTGGAGACTGGCAATGATCTGATTCATGCCGCGGAAGCCGACCACCAGATCGCGGTCGCCGGCAATATAGAGCGCGGGCACGCTGACGCGAGCGTCCGCGAATGCGGCCAGTAGTTCCCAGCCGCGATCAATGTTGCGATACCAATTCAAGCCGCCGCGAAATCCGGTGCGCGTGAATTCCTCCACATAATGAGCAACGTCCGCGTCGCTTAGCCACGGCGGAAGCGATGCGGGCTCCGTCATGCGCGAAAGAAAGCCGCCCTGGCGTGGCACCATGCCGACGCCGTGACCGGATGTGGCTGCGTTTTCCCGGCGCGGGGAATCGCCCGAAGCGGAATAGAGCAAAGTGCGGATGCTGCGTGAAACATCGCGCTCCAGTTCCGCCTCCGCAACACTGGGAGTCTGAAAATAGAGTTGGTAGAAAATTGCGTCGTCCGTTTGCGGCATCAAGGTGGTAGGACGCACAGGCGAGCGCGGCCAGAACGGCACGCTCAATCCGATCACCGCCGAAAAACGATCGGGACGCAGCAGCGCGGAATGCCACGCGACGGGCGCTCCCCAGTCGTGGCCGGCGATCGTGGCAGTCTCGGCGCCGAGAACATCCAACAAACCGACCATATCGCCAAACAAGTGAAGCAGCGTGTATTGATCGATGGCTTCAGGGCGATCGGTCTGGCCGTAGCCGCGCATGTCTGGCGCGACCGCGCGAAAGCCGGCTTCGGCGAGCGCTTGAAGTTGGTGCCGCCAGGAATACCACGATTCAGGGAATCCATGACACAAGAGCACCAGCGGACCTGAGCCGCATTCGGCGATGTGCATGCGAATTCCATTCGTTTCGATGAAGCGGTGTTTGAGTTCAACCATCATGCAGCCAATCGGCGACTGGGGCTCCGCCACGAGTGGCGCACATCTTAGGATGCGGGCGAAGGCAAGTCAACGAAGACACGCTGGATGT
>DATNLN010000191.1:0-3335 GCA_035602855.1 Candidatus Acidiferrales bacterium | reverse complement strand
GAGATGCCGCCCGGTCACGTCCTCAGCGATCTTGCCAAAGAGAACCTCGCGGGAGTAAGCGCTTTCGCGGTTGAACAAGATTCTCTCCCAAGAGTCTTGCGTTTTGCGAAGCAGGACGAATCTTAGCTCATCCCAGAACCGCCACATGTCGCTGGCTCAACCTGAAATGGAGAAGTGATCATCGGCGCATGATCCGAACGCGATCCATGAGGTCGCCGCTTCTCTGAACAGATCAGTCTGCCGAGTTCGTCAGAAGCGGGTCAGCAACACGATCCTGCACAACACGGTCATCGTCGCGCAGTTTCTCAAGCGTCATGGGAGGAGCGGGATCACGCGGGAGCTGTCGCTACCGGAGCGCATCACGCCACTCATGAATTTACAGGATTTGTAGAAATCACCCCAAGCGCTGAACCACTTGATTAACGCCACATCTGGCGACGGACGCCTAATGAGGTGTCCACCAATTTGAAAGATTTGATGTGGGTCGCTGCTTTCAATCACCTACGCATGTGCACTTGAGTTCGGGCATGTGTCGCTTGTGCCGAGAGCTTCTCGGCACTCTGACTCGTGCATTTGCTCCGCAAACTCTGATTCCGCGAATTCAGAAGGGGTTATAGAACTCGGAGAGTAGAGAACGTGGCGAAATAGAGGCGACGATGGCACCACACTGACACGGGATATCGGCGTTTATCGTTTGCGGAAGGGCAAAAAGGAAAATGGGAGGAAGCCCGACATTACACTTTGGAGTCGATAGGGGGCTCGCGTGAACAATTCGGGCGCACGGAACTCCCTCAACACGCAGCAGATTGCCCGCTTCTTGGGGTTCACTCGGATCTCAACGCAATAGAGATCCAGGTCACCGTAATTACACAGCCTTTATTAGCCGGTTCTCACGGACGCTCGATTGTGAGTGGAAGGCGACGTGCAGTTGCAGGTTTATGAGAGCAGGATTTCATACTATGACAACACCGATCCCATCCACAAACCAACCCGATGTCGTTCTTATCGGTGCGGGGATCATGAGCGCTACGCTGGCAGTAATCTTAAAAGAACTTGATCCCGATCTGAAAATAGAGATCTACGAAGTCCTGGGCAGCGAGGCGCAGGAAAGCTCGAATGCATGGAACAACGCCGGCACTGGCCATGCAGCACTCTGCGAATTGAACTACACCCCGCAGAACGATGACGGAAGCATCGACATTTCAAAGGCTCTGCAGGTCAACACGGAGTTCGATCTCTCCCGGCAGCTCTGGGCCTATTTGGTGAAAAAAGGAGCGATCAAAGATCCGCAGTCCTTTATTCATCCCGTTCCCCACTTCAGTTTTGTCCGCGGATCGGAGAATCGCGCGTTTCTTAAGAAACGCTTCGAGGCGCTCTCCGCGCATCCTTTGTATCACGGGATGGAATATTCCGACGACAAGAAGCAGATTAAGGCGTGGCTCCCACTAGTCATGGAAGGCCGCGATCCAAACGAGGAAGTTGCTGCGACGCGAATGCTGACCGGTACTGACGTGGATTATGGCGCTCTCACTACGGATCTTCTTGACTCCTTAAAGGGCCAGGAGGGATTCTCGGTTCACTTTTTCAGTCGAGTGCAAAATCTGGACCGTGATGGGGATCTATGGAGGGTGCGGGTTAGGGACGAAAACAGCGGCGAATACCGGGATATCCAGGCCAAATTCGTTTTTATCGGCGCCGGCGGCGGATCCCTGCCACTGTTGCAGAAATCCGGGATTCCCGAGGGTCGGGGCTACGCCGGGTTTCCGGTGAGCGGAATCTGGCTTCGCTGCGACAATCCTGACGTTGCTTCACGTCACAATGCCAAGGTATATGGCAAAGCCTCGGTGGGATCGCCTCCCATGTCCGTGCCCCATCTCGATACACGCCACATCGAAGGAAAAGTGTCTTTGCTTTTTGGGCCTTATGCGGGTTTTTCGACGAAGTTTGAAAAGCATGGATCGTACCTCGATCTTTTCGGCTCCATCGATCCGGAGAATTTACTGCCGCTGCTGGCCGTCGGCCGGGATAACATGGCTCTCACAGAATATTTGATAGGCCAGGTGCTTGAGTCCGAAGAGGAGCGATTCGCGGCGCTCCGCGAGTTCTTTCCAATCGTAATTGAAGAGGACTGGAAGGTCGAAGTGGCGGGTCAGCGGGTACAGATCATCAAGAAGGATCCAACACACGGTGGCATTCTGCAATTTGGTACGGAGCTGGTCAGCGCAGCCGACGGTTCCATCGTTGCGATGCTAGGTGCTTCGCCTGGTGCTTCCACCGCGGTGTGGATCATGATTCAGGTGATTGAGCGTTGCTTCGCCGAAAAATTGAAACGTGGCGGATGGGGCGCCAAATTGAAGGAACTGATTCCTTCTTACGGCCAGTCTCTGGCCGAGAATACGGCCCTGTGCCAGCGGGTGCGCGCCGAGACGGCGGCCGTACTGAACATCAACAACGTCACAGAAAAGGAGAGCGTTACTGTATGATCCGAGCGTATCGTCTTTACACTGGTTCCGACGGAAATTCCCACGTGGTACTTGGTAGCGTGAGTGGCGGTGAATTGGTGGAAGCGGAGTCCATCGAATTCAAGGAAACACCGGCACATTCGTCGTTTGACTGGCACAATGATCCAATCCCTCAATACGTCATAACGTTAGCTGGCGTACTTGAATTTACAACCGTAGGCGGCGAGACATTCACGATCCATCCGGGTGATGTTCTGCTGGCTGTGGATCACACCGGCTCAGGCCATAAGTGGCGTTTAACTAACGGTGAGCCCTGGAAGCGTGCTTACGTGGTCTTTAAGGAAGGCGCGGATACCCGTTTCGTACCGGATCACAAAGGCGACTCCGTCGGCGAACCGAACCGATCGCCTGCCGCAACCGCCGTAAAGTAGAATTCTGGAAACTGAGATCACAACGGCCGAGCGTGTAGCCGGGGTCGGTCATCTTCCAGTCTCGCCGGTTAACCGGCCCAGGGTTCGGCAACGGGCCCGCGTGACGTTCCTGTTCATGGCTGGATTTGTTGGCTGCTGTGTGGCCGGAGCCGTCTTTGAATTCCGTTTTGGCGTCGGCGCGCTGGTGCTGCCAGTTATCCTCGCCGTGCTCGCCGCCGCGTTGGGGGAACAGAAAGGAAGAATCTATGAACAATTCTAGTGATGGTCTCAATTTTCGAGTCGAAGAGGACGCGTTAGGAAATGTCGAAGTCCCAGTGAACCACTTGTGGGGCGCCCAGACGCAACGGTCGCACCGCAACTTTCCGATCGGTGTCGAGCGCTATCGCTGGGGCCGGCCGGTGATCCGCGCTCTCGGCATTCTCAAGAAGTGTGCTGCTCTGGC